>JBLIGH010000095.1:0-9563 GCA_047636855.1 Pseudorhodobacter sp. | reverse complement strand
GGTCTGTTTGTGCTGCTGGCTTTCTGGATCGGTGTGGGCATCGACGGCGAGCGTACGGCTTTTGGCGGCTTATTCACCGATGACCCGTTTGCACGCTTTGCCAAGGTGACGATCTTGTTGTCTGCGGCGGCGGTTCTGGCGATCAGCCAAGACTATATGGCGCGGCGCGATTTGCTGCGGTTTGAGTATCCGATCCTCGTTTCTTTGTCGGTTTTGGGCATGATGATGATGGTCTCGGCTGGCGATCTTATGACGCTTTACATGGGGCTAGAGCTGCAATCGCTTGCGCTTTACGTCATCGCTTCGTTGCGTCGCGACAGTGCCAAATCAACAGAAGCGGGCCTGAAATACTTCGTTCTGGGGGCGCTGTCTTCGGGGCTTTTGCTATATGGCGCGTCGTTGACCTACGGGTTTGCGGGCACCACGCAATTTGCAGGCATCCTGTCGACATTGAGCCAGGGTGAAGTACCGCTTGGCCTTTTGTTTGGCTTGATTTTTTTGATCACCGGGCTTGCGTTCAAGGTTTCGGCGGTACCGTTCCATATGTGGACGCCGGACGTCTATGAAGGTTCGCCGACGCCGGTTACTGCGTTCTTTGCCACGGCGCCGAAAGTGGCTGCGATGGCCTTGCTGGCCCGGTTGATGTTTGACGCTTTCGGCAGCATTCCGGATCAATGGGGGCAGGTGCTTGCCGCACTTGCTGTCGCCTCGATGTTCCTCGGTGCGATTGCGGCAATCGGCCAGCGTGATATCAAACGCCTGATGGCTTATTCCTCGATTGCGCATATGGGCTTTGCCTTGATGGGTCTTGCGGCGGGGACGGTTGGCGGCGTTCAGGCGATGCTGGTCTATATGGCGATCTATGTGACGATGAATATCGGCACCTTCGCGTTCATCTTGTCGATGGAGAAAGACGGCCAAGCGGTCACTTCGATTGACAGCCTGAATATGCTGTCCAAACGCGCACCATTGCAGGCTTTTGCGATGCTGGTCTTGCTGTTCAGCCTTGCAGGCGTGCCGCCGATGGTTGGGTTTTTCGGGAAGTTCTATGTGCTGAAAGCTGCCGTTGATGCCGATATGGCTTGGCTGGCGGTGGCGGGGGCCATAGCCTCGGTGATCGGTGCCTTTTACTATTTGCGCATCGTGTTCTACATGTATTTCGGCAAAGAGGGCGTTGGCATCGATGGCAAAATCGGTGGCGCACAATGGGTGGCTTTAATGGGCTCTGCGGCCATCATGGTTCTGGGCGTGGTCAATCTATTTGGGGTAGAGGGCGTGGCCCAAATGGCGGCGGAAACGCTTGTCCGTTAACACTCTTCCTGCGGGCTGGCCTTTAGGTACGGCCCGGATTTTGCTGGATACGGTCGATAGCACCAATGCCTATGCTGCGGGCCTGACTGGCAATCCGCATCCAAGCTGGATTTTGGCAGCCGAGCAAACCGGTGGGCGCGGCCGACGCGGCCGACCTTGGTCAAGCCCGCGTGGCAATTTCTATGCCACGCTGTTGCTGCGCCCAACCGAATCCGCTGATCAGGTCGCCCTTCGGTCGTTTGCAGCGGCCTTGGCCCTGCGCGACGCTTGCATTGCTGTAACAGGCGTTGAGGCGGGTTTTGCCTTGAAATGGCCGAATGACGTGCTGCTGAACGGTGGCAAACTGGCGGGTATTTTGCTCGAAAGCGGTGGTGTCGGCGGCAATGTGACTTACTTGGCGATTGGCTTTGGCGTTAACCTGATCGCAGCCCCAACACCTGATCAGGTCGAGCTGGGGGCAGTGACACCGGTCAGCCTGCTGGCCGAAACCGGCAAGCGTATCGCGCCAGAGGCCTTCCTGACTGCATTGGCAATCGCCTACGACCGTTGGGAAACTCTTTTCACAACGCAAGGCTTTGCCCCATTGCGCGCTGCTTGGCTTGCCCATGCCGCCCGTTTGGGCGAGGTTATCACTGCGCGCACCGGGCAAAGCAGCCATGTCGGCCGCTTTGACACCATCGATGCTCAAGGGGCATTGATCCTGGAGACCGCGAAAGCCCGCCTCGCCATTCCGGCAGCCGAAATTTTCTTCTGAAACCCGAAAGGGCAAAACCATGCTTCTGGCCATCGATTGCGGCAATACAAATACCGTGTTTTCCATCTGGGATGGCACGCGGTTTTTGTCGACCTGGCGCTGTGCGACCGATTACAAGCGAACCGCCGATGAATATTTCGTCTGGCTGACAACCTTGATGACCCTTGGGAAAATCGAAGCCGAGATTACCTCTTGCATCATTTCCTCAACGGTCCCGCGTGTGGTTTTTAATCTGCGGGTTTTGTGTGATCGTTATTTCCACTGTCGCCCGCTTGTGGTCGGCAAACCAGAGTGCAAACTGCCCGTGGCGCCTCGGGTGGATTTTGGCACAGCGGTCGGGCCGGACCGATTGGCCAATACTGTGGGCTGCTTTGATCGGCATGGCGGCAATGCCATTGTGGTGGATTTCGGGACTGCCACCAATTTCGATGTGGTCGATCACGACGGCGCTTATATTGGCGGCGTCATCGCGCCCGGCGTCAATACGTCGTTGCAAGCGCTGTCTTTGGCGGCGGCTGCCCTGCCACATGTTGATGTCAGCAAACCTGCGCAGACGATTGGCACGAATACGGTGGCTTGTATGCAGTCGGGCGTGTATTGGGGCTATATCGGCTTAATTGAAGGTATTACGCGCCAGATCCGACTGGAGCGCGACGTCCCGATGAAAGTTATTGCCACCGGGGGGCTTGCCCCGTTGTTCCAGCAGGGAACCGAGATTTTTGACGCAATCGAGGATGATTTGACCATTCATGGTCTCGTCCTCATCAACGAACTGAATAAGGAACGGGATACCGCATGAAAGCGAACCGGTTAATTTATCTTCCCCTCGGCGGCGCGGGCGAGATCGGAATGAACGCATATGTTTATGGCTACGGGCCAGAGGATAAGGAACGCCTGATCCTCGTCGACCTGGGCGTGACTTTCCCAGATATGGATACGACACCCGGCGTCGATTTGATCATGCCGGATATGTCTTGGCTTGAGGCACGCAAAGACCGGTTAGAGGCGATTTTCATCACCCATGCCCATGAAGACCACATCGGTGCTGTGGCGCATTTCTGGGCGCGCTTTAAGGTTCCGGTCTACACCCGTCGTTTCACCGCGACGATCGCCCGGTTGAAATTCGATGAGCATGGCCATCCGCGTGATGCGATCAAAGTGGTCGAAGCCCGTCCGGAAACCGTCAAGGCTGGGCCGTTTGATGTGCAATTCGTCCCCGTCAGCCATTCGATCCCTGAAAGCTCGGCTTTGGTGATCGACTGTGAGGCTGGACGTATCGTGCATTCGGGCGATTTCAAACTGGATGAAGCCCCATTGGTGGGCGAAGCCTGGAGCCGCGAAAGCTTTGCGGCGATTGCGGCAGAACGCCCGGTCAAGGCCCTGATGTGCGACAGTACCAACGTCTTTTCACTGCATCCCGGTCGCTCTGAAAGCACATTGCGCGAGCCGTTGACCAAGCTGATCAAAGCGCAGCGCGGCATGGTTGTTGCGACCACTTTTGCCTCTAACGTCGCGCGCCTAAAATCGCTGGCCGAGGCGGCACAGGCAGCGGACCGCACGATTTGTCTGCTGGGACGGGCGATGCGGCGCATGGTGACAGCGGCCGAAGAATCCGGTGTGCTGAAGGGCTTTCCGCCAACCGTTTCGCCGGAAAACGCGCAAGATATCCCGCGCGGCAATCTGATGTTGATCGTGACCGGGTCGCAGGGCGAACGCCGGGCCGCCTCGGCGCAGCTGAGCCGTGGCAAGTACCTGGGGCTGGAGATGAAAGAGGGCGATACGTTCTTGTTCTCGTCAAAAACCATTCCGGGCAATGAGCGCGGGGTGATTTCAATCATGAACGCTTATTCGGAAATGGGTGTCAGCATTGTTGATGATAATGATGGGCTTTACCATGTGTCGGGCCATGCCAACCGCCCGGATCTGGAAGCGGTCCATGCGGTTTTGAACCCCACAATGGTGATCCCGATGCACGGCGAGCATCGCCATTTGCGCGAACATTCGCGGATTGCGATGGCGGCGGGGCGTGCAACCGAAGTTGTGACCAATGGCATGATGATCGATCTGACTGGCGATACGCCGGAAGTCGCTGAATACATCGAAGCAGGGCGCACTTATCTGGACGGATCGGTGATGATTGGCGCGCGGGACGGTGTCGTGCGCGACCGGATACGTATGGCGCTGAACGGTCATGTGTTGGCGACATTGATCTTGGATGAGGCCGACGAACCGCTGGGTGACGCTTGGGTTGAAGTCAAGGGATTGGCTGCGAAGGGTCGCACTGGGGCTGGGCTTGTCGAGACGCTGGAAGCGGATCTGAACGAGTTTCTAGAGAACGCGGGCCGTAAGGTGCTGTCCAATGATGACAAGCTGGACGAGGCGGTTCGCCGTGTGATCCGTCAGGTTTGCATGGAAGAGATTGGCAAAAAACCAGAGGTGACCGTTGTTGTCAGCCGCTTGACTGACAGCTAACCCGGCCCTAGGGCGCAGAATTGAAAAAGGGCGGGTCTTTTGCAAGACCCGCCCTTTTTCGTTCTAAATCGATAGCTTAGCTTTCCGAAGTTGCCTCTTCGGCCTCTTCGACGCTGTCATTCGTTGCTTCGGATGAAAGCTTGAAGCTGCGCAGAATGAAATCGGGAACGTGGTCGCCCATGCCGATGACGCGGTCATCACGACCAGACCCTCGGCGATCATTGCGTCGATCGTTGGGGCGGTCATCGCGGCGCGGTGCGCGCTCAACACGGCCCTGCGGCTCTGCCATGGTGGGTGTCGGCACGTCAACTGGCACCGCAACAGGCGCTTGTACAACCGCTTCCACAACAACGTCGACGATTGGGGCCGGTGTCGGCTCCGGCGCTGGCTTGGCGACTTTACTGCGGTTTCTGCCACCGCGGCTGCGGGTTGGCTTTTCGGACGGCTCTTCCTTGGCGGGGCGGGACGCGTCAGAGGTTGGCATTTCAAATCCTTCGGGCAAGGGGCCGCGCGGAATGGGTTTGGCGATCAAGCTTTCAATCGCCGTCAGATATTTCGCATCTGAAGGGACCGAGATCGTATAGGCTTTGCCCTTGCGACCTGCGCGGCCGGTACGGCCAATCCGGTGCACATAATCTTCTGGATGGCTTGGCACGTCAAAGTTAAAGACATGGCTCACTGCCGGAATATCAAGACCACGCGCTGCAACATCCGAAGCGACCAGCAGATGAACCGAGCCATCGCGGAAACCGTCCAACGTGCGTGTGCGGACCGACTGATCCAAATCACCATGGATCGGCGATGCGTTAAAGCCGTGTTGTTTCAGGGACTTCGCGACAACATCCACGTCCATCTTACGGTTGCAGAAGATGATGGCATTGGTGCAAGCCTCGCCCTCTTGGCGGATAAGGGCGCGCAAAACCGAGCGCTTGTCGGCAAAGCTGCGATCCTTGCGGCTTGGTGTTACTTCGATCAAAGCCTGCTCAATCGTCTCGGAGCTAGAGCTTTGCCGCGCCACTTCGATTTTAACGGCAGCGGATAGGAAAGTGTTCGTGATCCGCTCGATCTCGGGGGCCATCGTCGCCGAGTAAAAGAAAGTCTGGCGGGTGAAAGGCGTCAGGCTGAAGATCTTTTCGATATCAGGAATAAAGCCCATGTCCAGCATCCGGTCGGCTTCATCAACCACCATGATCTGAACGCCTTGCAACAACAGTTTGCCACGCTCGAAATGGTCAAGCAGGCGGCCCGGTGTCGCGATCAGCACATCGACGCCACGGTCAATCAGCTTGTCTTGCTCGCCAAAAGCCACGCCGCCAATCAGCAGCGCTTTGGTCAGCTTGGTGTATTTGGCGTAAATTTCGAAGTTCTCGGCAACCTGTGCGGCCAATTCGCGCGTCGGCGCCAGAACCAAGCTGCGCGGCATCCGGGCGCGCGCACGGCCCTTGCCCAGAAGCGTGATCATCGGCAGCGTAAAGCTGGCGGTTTTGCCTGTGCCGGTCTGGGCAATGCCCAAAACGTCTTTACCTTCCAGAGCATGCGGGATCGCCTGCGCCTGGATCGGGGTTGGGGTTTCGTAGCCAGCTTCGGCCACAGCTTTTAACACGCGGGGGTCCAGCGCGAGGTCGGAAAATTTAATCATATGCGTCCTGTGACTGCGGTATCGGACCGCAAGAATAGAAAGGGACGCTAGCTTCCGGGCGTCCCGGCGTCTTCGCCCAAGGGCTTTTGTGGCACTACAGCGAAAAGCGGCTCAGGTCAAGTTCATGCCTGTTTGCGCAGTAGTTTAGGTGCCTTTGTGCTGATTTTGCTCTTTGGTTTCAGGATCGAGACTTTTCCAGGGCTTGCAGCACCAGAAGCGAGCGCCAAAGCCGCTTCTTTTTCCTGTTTCAGTTTCCGGTGGTCGACCGCGTTTGGATGAGCGAACAAGAACTCGCGGAAATCGCGGAACTTGCGTTCTTGCAACATCGCATAATAGCGCGAAAGATGCGTGAAAATCGAGGCCTGCCGAAGCTGCATCAACCGGCCGTTCGAGGCTGCATCCAGCGCATCCATCCGGGCCTGCACACGCGCCTGAAACGGGCTCATGCTGTCATCCTGAACAAAATTTGTGTTGCGCTGTGTCCAATAGCGATGCGCGATGGGCCGGTTGGCTTGATGGGCGGAACCACGCACCGATTTCAGCATAAAGCTGGCCACGTCGCGCACGATGTAATGGTTGATCTGCGCCAAGCTACAGCCGCCCGGATCGGTGGAGTTGTAATTCTTGGTTTGATACTGATCCGTTGTCAGCCCGGACCCGTTGCAAAAGCGCAAGGATTCTGGGTCAACCTGAGGCAGATAGGGCCGGTGAATACCAGCACGTTTGAACTGCGAAGGGCGGAACAGACATTTGTATGCGCCGAAATGATCTTCCATTCCCAATTGGTAATTGGCCATTGTGAAACGGTCTGTCACCAAATCGCTGTTGGGGGTTTCATGGCCTGAAGTGCCAAAAACCCGCCAGTTCAAATGGAAAATATCGCTTTCGGGGCATGCCGCAAACAGATCGGACAAGCGACCGTCGCCGGTTTTCACCACCAGAAACTCATCCATATCCAGCGCCATGGCCCAATCGGCGGATTTGTATTCTTCCATCGTGCCGGCGCGTTCGTAAGCACGGACCTGATGTCTGCCAAGCCCTGCACGATTGTAGAAATACTGGATCGCGCCCAGTTTGCGCAGTGTGGACAGGGTCTCGTGGGTCAGATCGTCGCTGTCGTTTTGAAAGATGACAATATCGGTGAAGCCAAGCTCTAGATGATGCGCAACCCATTCCAGAAAATAGGGCGCTTCGTTTTTGGCTGTAGCGACAAGAAAGGCGCGCGTATTGCTCATTGCTGTATCCTCAATTTTCTGGCGATTTGGTTTTTTATCGTAACGCCATGTTTTTGTTCATTTTTTACGTTTCTCTATTTGGAATCTTCGCTTTTCGCGCATTGCGTTGATGCGACAAAAAAGCGTTCTGGGGTCATGGTTAAGACGGTCCAGAAGCAGGCAAGCCAAAGGGCCCGCAACTGGAACCGTGCAAGCCCTTTGCCATAAAGGGGCGAGTAAGTTGATATCAAGCCCGCCAGTTGCAAGGGCAAAAGGCGGCATGTCCATCGGCAGCGAGGTTTTGACACGATCGCGCAGCTCAAACGGTTTTTCGGGCGCTGTGCCAGAGAACAGGCGCTCGAACTCGTACAGTTTCATCAGCGAAAACAGCATGGCCATTTCGCGCGCAAGGCTTTGTTGTTCGGGCGTCTCGCCATGATCACCAAAGGTGATCAGCGCCGAAATCAGCCAGCGTGTCGAAAGCTCTGATATCAGCTGGTCGGCCTGCTCTTGCCAGATGCGCAAAAACAGGGCGGGGGCGTGATCGGGAAAGCTGCGCTTGCGCAAATGGGCGATCAGCAAACCATTGAGCATCGCAAGCGCGCTGTTGCCGATTAGGTCGGGGTAAAGTTCGGCTTGCTTTCTGCGGTTGCCGCTTGCCCCTTGTGGTATCTCTGCAAGCTCTGCGGCAATTGGGTGCTGTGCCAAGCGGTTCAGGTCCACATCCAATGGCGGCAAGGCCTCGCCTGCGGCAAAACCCAAAGGCCCACGGCGCTTTTCCCATTGAGAAATAAGGCTTTCTGGGGCGTCGGCATATGTGGCGGCAGGCTGGGTCATGGTTTAACTTTGCGCCTTTTTGGGGCCACGGGCAGTGAAAGCAAAGGGCGAAGGGCGGTCAGGGCAGCTTCAAGCACGGCGTCAATTGTCAGGCTGGCATCGATTTCAAGCACGGTCCCGCCTTGGGCACGGCGCAGTTTTGTCGATTGGCGGAGCTTTGCGTCGTAGCGGTCGAAATTTAGTATGGCTTCCGCATCGCTGTTGCCCTTCAGGGGGGTCGGCACCCCTTTGCGGCGATCTTGCGAGCGGGCATAGGCCACTTCGGGCGGCAGGGTCATATGTAGCGACACGAAATCCGGTGGTAGCAGCGCAATGACTTCGGCCAATTCCGGCCCGTCTTCGCGGTCTAGATAACTCCAGGACAAGCGCTGCAAGAAGCCTTCTTCGTTCAAGACAACCAGATCTTTGGGCCCATGCTTTTGAATGATGCCAATCTGCGACAAGGTTTCCATCCCCCAGATCAGCGCCACGAAATCATCCCGGCTTGCGCCGAAAATCTTGTCGAAAAGCTTTGGGTTTTCATGCGCAAAAACCAAGCAGCCATAAAGGCTGACCCGTTCCTTGCGTTGCCGCAAAAAACCGATCTTATCTTGCAGGCCGATCATCAATTCGCTTGTGGCATTCCGTAGGCCCTTTGCCCGATGTCCTTCGGCGAAGAGTTGCTTTTCAAGTTGCATCACCAGAGTGGTTTTTCCACAACCAGGAAGGCCTACAAATTCCACCAGCATCTGTTACGTCTTTTCGCACAAGACGTGATAGATTTCGCCGATCGTGGGTTCGGACAAGACCAAACGGCGGTCCTTTACCTTAAGGCCATATCCTTTCAACAATCGATCAATGCCGGCTTTGGAAAAGTTGCCGCCCATAACTTCTTCATCTTTGGGGGTGCGCCCGCGTGTGAAGTTGTTGCCAAGCTGAATGATCGCGTATTTCGAGGTGACACGCGCCATTTCTGACAGCATGGTCTTCGCAAGCCCAAAGGTCACGATATCGCGTAGAAAACGGGTGCTGACAACCAGATCAAAAGCCCCGTCTTGATAGGGCAGGTCAAGCGCGTCCCCCACCGTACAACTGCATTTTTCGTAAAGCGGGCCAAGGGCTTCTTTGGCGGCTTGGATCATATCGCCGGACGCATCCAATCCCGAGATATCATAGCCCAATTCGTCGTAATAGGGAACAAATCGGCCTGTGCCAAAGGGGATATCAACGTCTTTCAGGCCACGTGGTAATGTTTCCAGTAGCGATTTCATCTCGCCCTGTTCGACGTGCCACCAGTCTTGCTTTAGGCGCTTCCGATTATAATTCTGCGCGCGACCCTTGTAATAAGAGTCACCCT
>JBLIGH010000094.1:0-9593 GCA_047636855.1 Pseudorhodobacter sp. | reverse complement strand
CGCAACTGTTGAAACCGGGCCTCGGCAGAGGCGTAATCCAGCACTTCGCTGTCTTCGACCAAAGGACAAACCCAATAGGCTTGCCGCCCCTCGGCCACCGCGTGGCGCAGTTTTTCCACCACCTCATCCATGCGGCTGGTCGAAATCAACGCCGTGCGAACCGGCAGACGCCCGGGCGGTTTTTCATCCAATACAGAGACATCCATATCGCCGTAGCTAGCCAAAGCCAGACTGCGTGGGATCGGGGTCGCAGTCATCACCAAGACATCAGCGGCCTGACCTTTTGCGCCCAGCTCCATCCGCTGTGCCACGCCAAAGCGGTGCTGTTCATCCACAACGGCCAGCCGCAAGTCGCTGAACACAACATCTTTTTGAAACACGGCATGGGTTCCAACCAAGATGTCGATCTGTCCCGAAACCAGATCCGCCAGCTTTGCGGCACGATCAGCGCCTTTGTCGCGCCCGGTCAAAATCTCTAACCGAACACCGGCAAGGGCGGCCAATGGGGCCAAACCTTGATGATGTTGGCGCGCCAAAATCTCGGTCGGGGCCATTAAAACGCCCTGCCCGCCCGCCTCGACGGCGACAAGCAAAGACAAAAAAGCCACCAGCGTTTTACCCGAGCCGACATCGCCTTGCAGCAAGCGGTTCATTCGCAACGGCTGCGCCATATCCGCGGCAATCTCGGCCACCGCGCGGGTTTGCGCGCCCGTCGGCTCGTAGGGTAGACGCGCCAGCACCTGCTGCTGTAGGTGATTGGTGCCAAGACTCGCGATGCCTTTGGATTTTCGCAAAGAAGCACGCGCCAAAGACAGCGTGAGTTGATGTGCAAACAGCTCGTCGTAAGCCAGACGCTGCCGCGCGGGGGCCGTCGGGACAAGGTCACCATTCGACGCGGGGGCATGAACCGTGCGCACGGCGGCGGCCCAATCCGGCCAAGCTTCGCGCGACTTCAGCGGCGGATCGATCCATTCCGGCAGATCGGGCATGCGCGCCAAGGCCGCTGCGACCGCTTTTGCGACAAGCTTCTGCGTGATCCCTGCGACCAAAGGATAAACCGGTTCGAAGCTTGGCAACTCGCCGGCGTCCTCGGGGCGCAACACATGATCTGGATGCACCATCTGGGCTATGCCATCAAACACTTCGACCCGGCCAGAGACCAATCGACGTTGCCCGGTGGGCAGCAATTTCGTCAGATAATCGCCGCGCGCATGAAAGAAAACCAGTTGAAATTCAAGGGCTTCGTCTTGCACCATCACGCGGTAGGGGCGCCCCTTTTGCCTGGGTGGCAGATGCTCGCCAATCAGCACTTCGACGGTCACAGTCACCGGTGGTGTGACATCACGAACAGAGGAACGGCGCTCGCGGTCCACACCGGAATGCGGCAGCAAAAACAGCAAATCCTTTGGGCGTTCCACCCCAAGGCCTGCGAAAGCTTTCGCCGATTTCGGGCCAACGCCGTCAAGCGTTTCAAGCTCCGCGTAAAGCGGGAAAAGCTGTTCTGGCCGGCTCATATATCTTGGATGAGGGCGAGCCAGCCGTCCTCGTCCAAAATGGTGATGCCAAGCGCTGTCGCCGCTTTCACCTTCGTTCCCGCCCCCGGCCCCGCGACAACCAGATCGGTCTTGGCCGAGACCGAGCCCGCAACTTTGGCCCCCAAACTTTCAGCGCGGCCTTTGGCCTCGGCACGTGTCATTTTCTCCAATGTCCCGGTGAAGACCACGGTTTTGCCGGCAACGGGGGATTGCGACGCCGCCCGGGCGATCACGGGTTGAACATCCAGCTCTGTGACCAAAGCGTCAATCGCGGCGCGTTCTTTGGTGTTTTGAAACACCAAAACCACAGATGCAGCCAAGACGGCCCCGACGCCGTCGACGGCAAGCAGGTCTGACCAAGCCTCGCCCTCGCCAACGGTTGCCACGGTCATGGCCGCTTCAAGCTTATCCCAGCTGGTATAATGATGGGCCAAAAGCGTGGCAGAGCTTTCGCCGACATGGCGAATACCAAGGGCAAAGATCAAACGGTTAAGGGGGATTTTGCGTTTTTCATTGATGGCTTGGAACAGGTTCTCGGCCGATTTTTCACCCCATCCCTCGCGGTTTTTCAGCTGCTGGATACCGGTTCCGAATCGGTTTTGCAGCGTAAAAATATCGGCAGGTGTCTCGACCCAACCGTCTTTGTAAAACGCCTCGGCCTGTTTGGCCCCCAGCCCTTCAATATCAAACGCCCCGCGCGAGACGAAATGCTTCAGCCGCTCGACCGCCTGCGCCGGGCAAATCAACCCACCGGTGCAGCGGCGGATCGCATCGCCGTCTTCGCGTACAGCCGCACTGCCGCATTCC
The DNA here is from genome assembly GCA_047636855.1 of Pseudorhodobacter sp. GTDB lineage: Bacteria > Pseudomonadota > Alphaproteobacteria > Rhodobacterales > Rhodobacteraceae > Pseudorhodobacter. The sequence continues at coordinate 7,251 of JBLIGH010000094.1, read as the reverse complement.
GGGCAAACATCCGGAAAACCAAAAGGGACAGCGCCCGCACCGCGTTGGGTCAGATCGACATCGGCAATCTTTGGGATCACATCGCCTGCCCGGTAAACCTGAACCAGATCGCCGACGCGGATGTCCTTGCCGTCGCGGATCACCACGCCCTTATTGCCGACGCCGTTGATGTAATCTTCATTGTGCAAGGTGGCGTTGGATACAACAACGCCGCCCACGGTCACCGGTTTCAGCCGCGCCACAGGCGAAAGCGCGCCAGTGCGGCCAACCTGAATATCGATCGCCAAAAGCCGTGTCCAGGCAAGCTCGGCTGCAAATTTATGGGCAATAGCCCATCGCGGCGTGGCAGAGCGAAAGCCAAGCCGCTTTTGCAGTGTTAAATCATTAACCTTATAGACCACGCCGTCGATATCATAGCCAAGGGTCGCACGCTGCGCTTCGATCAAAGCGTAATGCGCCAGCAAATCCTTTGGCCCCTGACAGAGCTTTGTCAGCGAATTCACCTCAAACCCAAAGAACTTAAGCCGCGCTATGGATCCCATTTGTGTATCCGAAAGCGGTTCAGAAACAGTGCCCCAAGCATAGGCAAAAAAGCGCAATGGTCGCGCGGCGGTGATGCTTGCATCCAGCTGACGAAGCGACCCGGCCGCCGCATTGCGCGGATTGGCAAAGGCTTTACCGCCCGAGGCTTGCTGTCGTTCGTTGAGCGCGACAAAATCGACATGGTTCATATAAACTTCGCCGCGCACTTCCAAAATCGCCGGCGCATTTTTGATCTTCTGCGGAATATCGGTAATCGTGCGGGCGTTTTCAGTGACATTTTCCCCGGTTTCACCGTCCCCACGGGTTGCCGCTTGCACCAAAACCCCATTCTCGTAACGCAACGAAAGCGAAAGCCCGTCGATTTTAGGTTCGGCACTGAACGTCAAAGCCGAGGTGTAGCCGAGGTATTTGCGCACCCTCTCTTCAAAATCCAGCACATCGGCCGCATCAAACGCATTTTCGAGGCTGAGCATACGGATATCATGGCCGACCTTCGAGAATCCGTCCGACGGTTCGGTGCCGACACGGTCGCTGGGGCTATCGCTGCGTTTCAGATGGGGAAACCGTACCTCGATCGCTGCATTGCGCAGTTTGAGCAGATCAAATTCCGCATCAGACATCTGGGGCGTATCTTGCCCATGATAACTTGTATTGGCCGCCAAAATTGCGCGGGCAAGCTCTGCCAGCTCTGTTTTTGCCTGCGCTTCGCTCAACGTTTCCACATCAGCCCGTTTCGGATGATCTTGCATTCCCTCACCCTTCCTCGTTTTGACAAGGTGTAGGGGGCCTAGCCGCAGAGGTCTAGTCGGACAAAGCGCAATGACCCATAGAACTTAGGCACTATGGGTCAAAAGATTGTGGGTTTGCCGTTGAATGCGGTTTTAAGCCCCCACGGCCAGACGAGTTGCCATCTCGTCCGGTGCCGGATCGCGCAGCACATACCCCCGGCCCCAAACCGTTTCGATATGGTTTGCCCCGCCCGTCGCTTCCGCCAGCTTTTTGCGCAACTTACAGATAAACACATCAATAATTTTCAATTCCGGCTCATCCATGCCGCCATAAAGATGGTTGAGGAACATTTCTTTGGTCAAAGTGGTGCCCTTGCGCAGCGATAACAGCTCTAACATCTGATATTCTTTGCCGGTCAGGTGAACCGTTTTCCCTTCAACATCAACGGTTTTTGCGTCGAGGTTCACGTTAACGTCTCCGGTTTTGATCACCGATTGCGCATGACCTTTGGAACGGCGGATAATGGCATGGATACGGGCCACCAGCTCTTCGCGGTGAAAAGGTTTGGTCATATAATCATCGGCACCAAAGCCAAACCCTTTCAGCTTGCTGCCTGTATCATCCGTACCGGATAGGATCAGGATCGGTGTATCGATTCGGGCCAATCGTAATTGCCGCAGCACATCATGGCCGCTCATGTCCGGCAAATTCAGATCCAGCAGAATAAGATCATAATCATAGAGCTTTGCCAGATCTATGCCCTCTTCACCCAAGTCAGTACAAAATACATTCAAATTCGCATGTGTCAGCATCAATTCAATGCTGCGTGATGTCGTCGGATCGTCTTCAACCAATAGGATACGCATTTCTGTTAGCTCCGCTTTATTCCCTCAATCATTAACCACTCTGTCGGCTAATGGTTAATTGAGGGTTAGCGTTGCAAGGCTAACATAAAATACAACTTAAAGTTGTCTATATTTTTGCAAAGCAGTCACTTTCAGGGCTTTTTCGCCATGCTCTGAGACCGCGGATTGCCAGAAATTGAATTCTTCTTCCGAAAGCGCATAGCGTTGCAACGCTTCGGTCTGCGTAAGCAGGCCGTAGATCACGGCCTTGACCACAATTGCTTTGCGACTGGCAACCCAGCGCCTTGTATCGGCGGGGGGCAAATCCGCACGATTTAGAACCGACCCATCCGGTAAAGTGACCTGCCTTGGCCCATCAACACGTTTCAAATACATCACGCTTCCCTTATCCTTTCGCACAAAGATGCAGCAACAGCCTTAAGCAAGCATGAAACCGGGGGGTTGAGAGTAGTTCGCATTTTCCTATATTATGAGACATTACCCGAAAGGCACGCAAAATGGCACTCGATCACCCGATAAACTCACTTGGCTTTGCCAAGCCCCCAGCGCAGACCCGTGTGGTCGTTGCCATGTCCGGCGGTGTCGACAGCTCTGCCGTGGCCGCAAAGCTTGCCTCGGAAGGCTATGACGTTGTGGGCGTGACCTTGCAGCTTTACGACCATGGTGCGGCTTTGGCCAAAAAAGGTGCGTGCTGCGCGGGGCTTGATATTCATGACGCGCGGCGCGTGGCCGAAACCATGGGCTTTCCGCATTACGTGCTGGATTATGAAAACACCTTCCGTGAGGCGGTGATTGATGAATTCGCCGACGCCTATTTGTCGGGGGTCACGCCAGTGCCCTGCATTCGCTGCAACGAGCGGGTGAAGTTCAAGGACCTGTTGCAAACCGCCAAGGACCTGGAAGCCGATTGCATGGCAACGGGCCACTATATCCAACGCAAAGAGGGGGCGCACGGGCCAGAGCTGCATATGGCGGCTGACCCTGCGCGCGATCAAAGCTATTTCTTATTCTCGACGACGCCAGACCAGCTTGCCTATCTGCGATTCCCCTTGGGGCATCTGCAATCCAAAGCCGAAACTCGCGCTTTGGCGGTGAAGTTTGGCCTGACCGTGGCGGACAAGCCTGACAGCCAGGACATTTGCTTTGTGCCCAACGGCGATTACGCAGCCGTCATCGAAAAACTACGCCCCGGCGCCGCTGATCCGGGCGATATTGTGGATCTGGAAGGCCGGGTAATCGGGCAGCATCGCGGCGTGATCCATTACACCATCGGGCAGCGTCGCGGGCTGGGGATCGGTGGTCTTGGCGACCCGATTTACGTCGTCAAACTGGACCCCGAAAAAAAGCATGTGATTGTTGGCCCGAAAGCCGCACTTTCAACCCGAACCATACCATTGCGCGAAATCAACTGGCTGGGCGATACCGCACTGACGGCGGGACAAGAGCATGCAATCTCGGTCAAGGTGCGGTCCACCCGCCCCCCGCGCGAAGCGATCTTGCGTGCGATTTCGGCGACCGAGGCCGAGGTAGAGCTTTTAAGCCCAGAAGAGGGCGTCTCGCCCGGGCAGGCTTGCGTGTTTTATGACAGCAGCAGCAGCCGGGTGCTGGGCGGCGGCTGGATTTGGCGCGGACATTAGTGAGGTTGCGCAGGATTTTGTCCGGCGGTTACATCACAAGACGGGGCATCAGGCTAAAGACGGGCCATTACGCTAAAACTGGGCCAGAACCGAACGGGCAGCGCGTAAGCCCGGGGCCTCGCCGCCCTGCCCCAAGCGCTGCATCGTCACGGCCATCGCGGCACTTTGCGCAACGCGCACAGGGCCAGGCTGCATCAAACCCAGCAAGGCCGGGGCGATGCGATCCGCGCGGCATTCTGACCCCAAAAACTCTGGCACGACGCGGGTTTCGGACACAAGATTGACCAGCGTCACTGTGTCAATCAGGGCTGCACGGCGCATCAGCCACATGGTCAGCGGGTGCATTTTATAAGCGATCACCATCGGGCAGGCATTCGCTGCCAGTTCAAGCGAGACCGTCCCCGAGGCCGCAAGCGCCACATCCGCTGCCGCAAAGGCCAGCCGCTTTTGCGCTACATCCTCGATAATCTCGGGTTGAATGGGCCAATCGGCCGTAAGTGTGCGCACCAAAGCAGCCACCCCTCGCACCGTGGGCAGCACGACGCGCGCGGTCGGATGGAGCACCTTGATCTGCGCCAGGGTCGCCCCAATCACAGGGGCCAGCCGCGCAACCTCGCCCCGGCGCGAACCCGGCAACGTCAATATCAGCGGGGTATCGCCGCGAAAAGCCCGCGCGGCGACGGGATCTGCAAGCGGCTCTGCCACCACCGGATGCCCGACGAAATCGCAGCTCATCCCGGCCTTGGTCATCAAAGGTGGCTCGAACGGCAGCAGCGCCAGCACATGGTCGATGACCCGCGCCATTTTCACAGCGCGTCCCGGACGCCAAGCCCAGACCGAGGGCGCCACATAATGGATGGTCTTCAGATCAGGGCGCGCCGCTTTGACGATCGCCGCCACGCGCAGGCAAAAATCCGGACTGTCGATGGTAATCATGGCGGCGGGCGCAAGACGCAACGCATCGGCTGCCGCCTCGGCGATCCGGCGTTTGAGGGCGCGGTACTTGGGCAAGACCTCGGCGATGCCCATCACCGAAAGCTCTTCCATCGGGAATAGGCTGCTCAGACCTTCGGCCTGCATCAAAGGCCCGCCGATACCGTGAAACGTCACTTGCGGTGCCAATTGCCGCAGCCCTTGCATCAAAGCGGCCCCAAGGCGGTCGCCAGAAGGCTCGCCCGCGATGAGGTAAAGCTTCATGGCGTGCGAGACCATAAGAACAGGCCCTGCGCCTCGGCGGCGGCAATGGTGGCGTGCCTGTCCAGCACGATGACGCCACCAGCGGCCCAAGCAATGCCGCCAAGACCCGCAGCGGCGGCCAGCGCCACGGTGTCGGGTCCGATGGTTGGCAGATCCACCCGCAAATCCTGCCCGGGCTTCGGCGCTTTGTAAAATAGCCCGCGCCCGCGGGACGGGTCGGGGCGCATGCCGGTTGGAATTTGCGCGACCTGCCGCAGCATGGCATCCGTTCCGGGCAATGCTTCACTTGCCAAGCAAAGACCCTGTTGCACGACGGCCCCTTGGCCGACATCCACCGCACCCAATGCCGCGACAATCTGTGCGGCACGGGTCGCGTCTTTCGCGTCCATAGGCGTTGTGCTGCCGCATAAGACACCCGCACCGGGCAAAAGATCCGGGGCCAGATCCGACACGCCGACCACCGTCAGGCCGAAATCCTCAAATATCGCCAAAACCTCGCGCAGGGTCGCATCATCACCAGCCTGCATCGCAGCCAGCAATCGCGGCACGATCTGCGCCGTTTGCGCGTCAAACAGCGACGGGTCCAGACGCGGGCGATGCACGGCCCCGGCAAAGCAAACCTTGGTGATGCCCTGATCCAGCAGATGGTACAAAAACGGCACCAGCCGTTCGACCCGAAAGCGAATATCCGGCGACAGACCCGCAGGCTCGAAGCCCTCAAACCCCGCAATATAAGGGCGCGCGCGCATCGAAGAGACCAAAGTAGCGGGTAAAGAACCGCTGCCGGCAATGATGGCAATATCGGTCATTTCGGCGTCAGGAACGAACGGTCCGACGCCCCCAAAATGAAATCCGTCATCTCGCGGACATGGGTGCTTTCGGTTTCTTCCGCCAAACGCCGTGCACGGTCCAAAAAGCTGCCCTCGCCCTGCGCCAACATCTGATACCCGGCCCGCAACGCCGTGATTTCCACCCGGTCCACGCCGCGACGCTTCAGGCCGACAAGGTTCAAGCCGTCCAATTCGCCGCGCGGTCCCTGCACCAAGCCATGCGGCAACACATCATTGGTCACCATCGTGACAGCGCCAATAATCGCGCCATGCCCAATACGGACCCATTGATGCACCCCCGAAAGCCCGCCGATGATCACATCATCGCCAATCTGGCAATGGCCAGCAATCGCAGCTTGATTGGCAAGGATCACCCGATTGCCAACCTGCGCGTCATGGCCAATATGCGCGCCCGTCATCAACAAGCAATCGTCACCGATGCGCGTGATGCCGCCGCCACCTTGCGTGCCGGTGTTCAGGGTCGCCCCCTCACGAATACGGCAGCGTTCGCCAACGATCAGCCGCGTCCGCTCGCCTTTGAACTTCAGATCCTGCGGGACTTCGCCCACACAGGCGAAGGGAAAAATCGTGGTACCCGCCCCAATATCGGTCCAACCGGTAATGACGGCATGCGATTTCACCTCTACGTCGTCGCCCAGCGTGACTTCTGGCCCGATAACCGAAAACGGGCCAATTGTGCAGCCAGCACCAATCTGCGCGCCAGGGTCCACCACGGCAGAGGCATGGATCTGAGCGGCACTCATGCTTTTGGCAGATCCATCATGGCCGTGAATTCGGCTTGGGCTGCCAATTCACCATCCACCATCGCCCGACCTTCAAACTTCCAGACTTTACCGCCCCCGCGCTTTACCGTGACATGCAACTCTAGCACATCGCCCGGAACCACCATGCGGCGGAATTTCACGGCATCAATGCCCATGAAATAAACCAGCAGGTTCTTATCAGCCAAATCCAGTGACACACCGACCAAAACGCCGGAAGTTTGCGCCAGCGCCTCGATGATTTGCACACCCGGAAACACTGGCTTTCCAGGGAAATGGCCTTGGAACTGCGGCTCGTTCATCGTGATGCATTTGATACCGACAGCCGATTGGTTCGGCACAATATCGATCACTTTATCCACCAGCAAAAACGGATAGCGATGCGGCAGGATACGCTGGATCAGCGCGATATCGGCGCTTAAGGTCGGGGCGGCATTCTCGGTCATTCTGAATTCCTTCATATCGAAGCGGGCTTAGAGGATGCTGCGCCGCCACGGCTTTGCTTTGACTAGCAATTTCAGCGGATTGAGACAAGCGCCAGCCACATCGGCTTAAGGGCTACTGCGAGGCGTTCCATCGACAGTCCCTTCCGTTTCCAAAGTCAAGGCATCCAGACGCGCGATTGCCTGCTCTGTAATATCGATGCGATCGAGGCTTAAAACGATTG
>JBLIGH010000093.1:0-9628 GCA_047636855.1 Pseudorhodobacter sp. | reverse complement strand
GTGATGATGGCAATGGTTGGCCTGATCAACCGCGACATGGAAAAGCTGGCAGAAGCGCTAAGCCGTGAGCATGGCAAAACCATCCCCGACGCGAAGGGCGATGTTCAGCGTGGCCTGGAAGTCATCGAGTATTGCATCAATGCAGCCCAGATGCTGAAGGGCGAGTTCACCGATGGGGCTGGCCCCGGCATTGATATGTATTCCATGCGGCAGCCTTTGGGCGTGGCTGCTGGCATCACGCCCTTCAATTTTCCGGCCATGATCCCGTTGTGGAAAATGGGCCCGGCCCTATCTTGCGGTAACGCCTTCATTCTGAAACCGTCAGAGCGCGATCCATCGGTTCCGCTGATGCTGGCGGAATTGTTCAAAGAGGCTGGACTGCCGGACGGCGTGTTGCAGGTCATCAATGGCGACAAAGAATCGGTCGATGCGATTTTGGACAATGAAACCGTGCAGGGCATTGGCTTTGTCGGCTCGACACCGATTGCGGCTTATATCTATGGACGCGGCTGTGCCAACGGCAAGCGCGTGCAGTGCTTTGGCGGTGCCAAGAACCATATGATCATCATGCCTGATGCCGATATGGATCAGGCCGCAGATGCGCTGATCGGCGCAGGTTACGGTGCGGCGGGCGAGCGTTGCATGGCGATCTCGGTCGCGGTGCCAGTCGGCGATAAAACCGCCGATGCCTTGATTGAGCGGCTGATCCCGCGGATCGAAAAGCTGAAAGTTGGGCCGTATACTGCGGGCAACGAGGTGGATTACGGCCCGGTCGTAACCGCAGCGGCGAAGGCAAACATCTTGCGTCTGGTGCAATCTGGTGTTGATCAGGGCGCTAAGCTGGTGGTTGATGGCCGTGGTTTCAGCCTGCAAGGCTATGAAAACGGCTATTTTGTTGGCCCGCATCTGTTTGACCATGTCACCACAGATATGGATATCTACAAAACCGAGATCTTTGGGCCGGTTCTATCGGTGCTGCGTTCCAAAACCTACGAAGAGGCGCTTGGGTATGCCATGGACAATGAATATGGCAATGGCACCGCGATCTTTACCCGTGACGGCGATACCGCCCGCGATTTTGCCAGCCGGATCAATGTCGGCATGGTGGGTATCAATGTGCCGATCCCGGTGCCGCTGGCTTATCACACCTTTGGCGGTTGGAAAAAATCGGGCTTTGGCGATTTGAACCAGCATGGCCCGGATGCGTTCCGCTTTTACACGCGAACCAAAACCGTAACGTCGCGCTGGCCTTCGGGGTTGAAAGACGGCGGCGAATTCCATTTCAAAGCGATGGACTGAGATCACAGGCAGGGGGGCGCTCGCGCCCCCCTCTTGGCCTTTGGGCCAATTCACCCCCCTGAGGATATTTTCGAACAGATGAGACGTGTTTGAAACATTGCTGAAAAATTGTTGAATTAAACACTCGTTCAATTACGACAGGACCGTAGCGGGAGGAATGCGATGGAGACCGATCTGAACGAAGATCAAAGGGCCATATTCGATATGGCTTACGGTTTCGGACAAGACCGCATTGCCCCAAATGCCCGTGCCTGGGAAGTGGCCGGCGACATTCCGAAGACGCTTTGGCCTGACATCGCGGCTTTGGGGCTTGGCGGGCTTTATGTTTCAGAGAAATATGGCGGATCGGGGCTGACACGGCTGGACGCGACGTTGGTGTTTGAGGCCTTGTCGATGGCATGCCCTTCGGTCGCGGCCTTTTTGTCGATCCACAATATGTGCGCGGGCATGATTGACAGGTTCGGCTCGGACGCTGCCAAAGCGCGTTGGCTGCCTAAGGCGTGTCGCATGGAAACCGTGTTTTCCTATTGCCTGACAGAGCCCGGCTCCGGATCTGACGCGGCAGCCTTGCGCACCAAAGCCATCAAAAGCGATGCGCACTGGCATGTGACCGGCACGAAAGCGTTTATCTCTGGCGGCGGTTATTCGGACGCTTATATCGTGATGTCGCGAACCGGCGAGGACGGGCCGAAGGGCATATCGGCATTCATCGTTGAAGACGGGGCGGCGGGCTTGAGCTTTGGCGGGCTGGAAGAAAAAATGGGCTGGCGTGCGCAGCCGACGCGGCAAGTGCAATTGGATGCCTGCGCTGTGCCTTTGGACAATTTGCTAGGCGCGGAAGGCCAGGGATTTTCCTATGCGATGGCCGGGTTGGATGGTGGGCGGCTGAACATTGCTGCCTGTGCTTTGGGCGGCGCGCAGACCGCATTGAACCAGACCTTGGCCTATATGGGCACGCGAAAAGCCTTTGGCACAACCATCGATCAGTTTCAGGCCCTGCAATTTCGCTTGGCGGATATGGAGGTGAAGCTGCAAACCGCGCGCCTTTTCTTGCGAGCGGCGGCGGCGAAACTGGATGCGAAATCGCCCGATGCGACAAAATTCTGCGCGATGGCAAAACTTTATGTGACGGACTCGGGGTTTGATGTTGCCAATGACTGCCTGCAATTACATGGCGGTTATGGCTATCTGGCGGATTATGGCATTGAAAAAATCGTTCGGGATTTGCGCGTGCATCAGATCTTGGAAGGCACCAACGAGGTTATGCGATTGATCATCAGTCGGCAGCTATTGGCGGATCGGGGTTGATGGCGGATATTGAAATCTGGGTGGAGGCCCGTTGTGGCCGCATCAGGCTGAACCGGCCCACGGCTTTGAATGCGCTGAATGAGAGCATGATGGCCGCGCTGGGTGTGGCCCTTATGGCTTGGGAAACTGACTCGCAGATTGATTTGGTGCTGATCGATGCCGCAGGTGACCGCGCCTTTTGCGCCGGCGGTGATATTGCCGAACTCTATGCCCAAGGACGTGCTGGCAATTTCACGCATGGTCAGAAATTCTGGCGGGATGAGTACCGAATGAATGCCCGGATTGCCGCCTATCCCAAGCCTGTGGTCAGTTTGATGCAGGGCTTTACCATGGGTGGTGGCGTCGGGGTTGGCTGCCACGCCAGCCACCGGATCGTCTGTGAAACCAGCCAAATCGCGATGCCCGAATGCGGTATTGGGCTGGTGCCAGATATTGGCGGCTCTTTCCTTTTGGCATTGGGGCCGGGACGTTTGGGTGAATATCTTGGAACGACCGGTACCAGAATGGGCCCTGATGATGCGATTTATGCCGGTTTTGCCGATCATTTTGTACCGCAATCCGATTGGCCCGCTTTGACATCCGCCGTGGTGGCCGAGGGCATTGCAGCCCTGCCCCGCTTCACGCAAGCCGCCCCGCGCGGCCCGCTGGCCCAGCAACAGCCGCAAATTGACGCGCATTTCGCGGGCGAATCCTTGGGTGATATTTTACGGTCATTGCGCGGCGATCCCGGCGAGTTTGCCCAAAGCACGCTGACAGCGCTGTCGCGCGTCTCGCCCCTCGCCGCCTCGGCTGCGGTCGAGATGCAGCACCGTCTGGGCGATAGCCCGAGGCTGCTTCGCGCCCTTGCATTGGAATACCGCTATACGTTTCGCGCGCAAGAACATGGCGACTTCTTGGAAGGTATTCGCGCCGCGATCATCGACAAAGATCGCAAGCCGCATTGGTTGCACGCAGGGATCGAGGCTGTGCCAATGGTGGCTATTGCAAACATGTTGGCGCCACTTGGGCCAGAGGAATGGAAATGGGAGGGGCAGGCATGAAAATTGGCTTTATCGGAATGGGCAATATGGGCGGGCCGATGGCGGCCAATCTGGCGGCTGCGGGCCATCAGGTTCGGGGCTTTGATCTAAGCGCGCCGATGCCTGCGGGCGTCACGGCCACCGGCTCTGCCACCGAGGCCGTCCAAGACGCCGCGGTGGTCATAACCATGCTGCCAAACGGCGCTATTTTGCGCCAAGTCGCGGCTGAGGCTATCGCCGCGATGACAGCGGGCGCGGTGCTGTGCGATTGCTCGACCGTCGATGTCGAAAGCGCGCGTGCTGTGGCTGCCGAAGCCAAGGCCGTAGGGCTTGGCGCGTTGGATGCGCCGGTTTCTGGCGGCGTTGGTGGGGCCACGGCTGGCACATTGACCTTCATGGTCGGTGGGTCTGAAACCGCTTTTGACACCGTGAAACCCTTGTTTGACATCATGGGCCAAAAGGCGGTGCATTGCGGCGAGGCCGGTGCGGGTCAATCGGCAAAGATCTGCAATAACATGATCTTAGGCGTCACAATGATTGCGACTTGCGAAGCCTTTGCCCTTGCTGACAAACTGGGACTTGATCGCCAAAAAATGTTCGATGTCGTGTCCACCTCCTCTGGTTACAGTTGGACGATGAATGCCTATTGCCCGGCCCCCGGCGTCGGCCCCACCAGCCCGTCTGACAATGGCTACAAGCCCGGGTTTGCGGCGGAATTGATGCTGAAGGACCTGCGGCTTAGCCAACAAGCCGCAATCGGCGTCGATGCTGACACGCCGATGGGGGAAATGGCCGCCGCCCTTTACGCAAGCTTTGTCGAGGATGAAGATGGCAAGGGGCAGGATTTCTCGGCGATGCTGCCGCGATTTGAAAAGCGTGGGCGTGTTTGATTTGGGTCAAGTTCAACAAAGCGAATATGTCGTAGCCTCGTTTCAAGGTTAAAATTAACCAAAATTGAAAGGAGACGACGATGCTGAAAACAAATGTAGGTACGATTGACCGTTTGCTGCGGATCGCCTTGGGAATCGCCCTTTTGGTCGCCTTCTTCATGAGCAATGGGATGGGTTACAGCTGGCTGTTTGCCCTGTTCGGCGCTGTCGCCTTGCTGACTGGGCTGCTCAAAACCTGCCCGGCATATACGGTTTTGGGCGTCAGCACCTGCACGATGAAGAAAAGCTGAAGGGCCGTTCTGAACAAGACCCCTTGAAAATCACGTTAGGCAGTTCGGGCAATCGCCCGGACTGCCCGAACCGTCTGATTATCGCTCTCAATTCCCGCAAAGCGCTACTCGGCAGCAACGCGGCGGGATTTCAACATATCACGCAAATACCGACCGGTATGGCTGCCGTCGACTTCGGCGACCTGCTCGGGTGTGCCAACAGCGACCAGTTTACCACCGCCATCGCCACCCTCTGGCCCAATATCGATCACCCAATCGGCGGTTTTGACGACGTCAAGATTATGCTCGATCACCACAACCGTATTGCCCTGATCGACCAGCTCGTGCAGCACCTCCAAAAGCTTTTTCACATCCTCAAAATGCAGCCCCGTCGTTGGCTCATCCAGAATATACAGGGTGCGACCTGTCGCGCGGCGGCTGAGCTCTTTGGACAGCTTAACCCGCTGGGCCTCGCCGCCCGAAAGCGTTGTCGCTTGCTGCCCGACCTTGATGTAGCCAAGCCCGACCCGCACCAGTGCATCCATTTTCTCGCGGATGCTGGGAACCGCTTGGAAAAACGCCTGCGCTTCTTCAACATTCATATCAAGAACGTCAGCTATGCTTTTGTTTTTAAACTTAACTTCCAAAGTTTCGCGATTGTAGCGTTTGCCCTTGCACGTCTCACATTCCACATAGACATCGGGCAGGAAATGCATCTCGATCTTGATGACGCCGTCCCCCTGACAGGCCTCGCAGCGCCCGCCTTTGACATTGAAGGAAAACCGCCCCGGCTTATACCCGCGTGCCTTGGATTCCGGCAGCCCGGCAAACCAATCGCGCATCGGTGTGAAAGCCCCGGTATAGGTCGCGGGGTTAGAGCGCGGCGTACGGCCAATCGCGCGCTGGTCAATATCGATCACCTTGTCCAGATGCTCGAACCCCCTGATCGTCTCGCAAGGGGCCGGGGTTTCGCGCGCACCATTCAGCCGGGTCGCCGCAGTTTTATACAGCGTCTCGATCGTCAGGGTGGATTTACCGCCGCCAGATACGCCGGTCACGCAGACAAACTTTCCAAGCGGGAAATCGGCGGTGATATTTTGCAGATTGTTGCCGGTGGCATTGACCACGGTCACTTTTTTGCCCGAACCTTTGCGCCGGATTTTTGGCACAGGGATTTCACGCACCCCAGACAGGTACTGCCCCGTCACCGAGGCTGGATCGGCGGCAATCTGTGCCGGTGTGCCGTGACTGACAACCCTGCCGCCATGAATACCGGCCCCCGGCCCCATATCAAACACGTAATCGGCCTCGCGGATCGCCTCTTCGTCATGCTCGACCACCAAAACCGAATTGCCCTGATCGCGCAGGTTTTTCAGCGTGGTCAGCAGGCGGTCATTGTCGCGCTGATGCAAGCCGATCGAAGGTTCGTCCAGCACATAAAGCACACCCGTCAGGCCAGAGCCGATCTGGCTGGCCAAGCGAATGCGCTGGCTCTCGCCGCCCGAAAGCGTGCCTGCGTTGCGCGACAGGGTTAAGTAATCGAGGCCAACATTAACAAGGAAACCAAGGCGTTCGCGGATTTCCTTCAAGATCGCCTTTGCGATTTCATTCTTTTGATTGGTCAAACTTTCGGGCACCGTCCCGATCCAGGCATGCGCCTCTTTGATCGACATTTGCACGACATGGCCCACATGCAGCCCTGCGATTTTGACCGCAAGCGCTTCTGGCTTCAGACGGAACCCGCCACAAGAACCGCAAGACCGATTGTTGCGATACCGGTCAAATTCCTCACGCACCCAAGTGCTATCCGTCTCGCGGTAGCGGCGTTCCATATTCGGCAAGACGCCTTCAAACACACGGCTGACCTGATAAATCCGCCCGCCCTCGTCATAGCGAAAACTGATCTCTTCCTCGCCCGAGCCGAACAAAAAGATCTTCTGCACCTTTTCGGGCAAGTCTTTCCACTTGGCCTTCTTGTCAAACTCATAGTGCTTGGCAATCGAATCGATGGTTTGCGTGAAGTATGGGCTTTTGGATTTTGCCCAAGGCGCCAGCGCGCCCTGCACCAAGGTCAGATTTTGATCGGGCACCACCAAACGCTCGTCAAAGAACAGCTCAACCCCTAAACCATCGCAAACCGGGCAGGCACCGAAGGGCGCGTTGAACGAGAACAGCCGCGGCTCAATCTCGGGGATCGTGAAGCCCGAGACTGGGCAGGCAAATTTCTCGCTGAAGGTTGTGCGAACCGGTTCTTCGCCCGCAGTTTCCAGAATGGCGATGCCATCTGCAAGGTTCAGTGCCGTGCGCAAACTATCCGCAAGCCGCGTCTCGATGCCCTCTTTGACAACGATCCGGTCAACGACCACGTCAATATTGTGCCGAAACTTCTTGTCCAGAACGGGCACATCTTCCAACTCGTAGAAGGTGCCATTTACCTTAACGCGTTGAAATCCCTGCTTTCGCAGTTCTAGGAATTCCTTTTTATACTCGCCTTTGCGATCCCGAACGATCGGGGCCAGCAAGAAAGCACGCGTCCCCTCTGGCATCGCCATGATCGCGTCGACCATATCTTGCACCTGCTGTGCGGTGATCGGCAGGCCGGTTGTCGGGCTGTAGGGTGTGCCCGTGCGGGCGTAAAGCAGCCGCATATAGTCGTAAATTTCGGTAACAGTCCCGACCGTAGACCGGGGGTTCTTCGATGTTGTCTTTTGCTCGATAGAGATCGCAGGCGACAGGCCCGAGATGTGATCAACGTCAGGTTTCCCCATCATATCAAGGAATTGACGTGCATAGGCGCTTAGGCTTTCGACATAGCGCCGCTGACCTTCGGCGTAGATCGTGTCAAAGGCCAATGACGACTTGCCAGAGCCCGAAAGCCCGGTGATCACCACCAACTGATCGCGCGGAATGCTGACATCAACCCCTTTGAGGTTATGTTCCCGCGCGCCGCGCACTTCGATAAATTTCTGCTCGGCCATGCCTGCCCCCAAGTTTACGATTTTACAGATAGGCCAAGGCGTCTGAGTCTCCAACCAGAAAACGTGAACGATTGGTGAACATTTGTAAGATTGATGAAATTTAGGCGGCCAATACCCTGCGATGCGCCAGCCATTGGTGCAAAACGATGCCCAGAAGGCAAGGCAGCGCGATAAAGATCATCAGACCCTCGACACCCTGCCCCAGGATCAACCACGCCAATAGCGGTGTTCCAGCGGTGGTGCCGAGGTTGCCCAGCTGCGCCACAGCCCCTGAAGCCCGCGCCCTTGCACCGGGTTGCGCGTTCAATTGCGGGATTGCGGCAAAGCTGGCGCCTTGGACCAACCCGAGTGCGGCCCCAACACCCCAAGTCGCCAGAATCGCAGAAGGATGGCCCCAAAGCAGCCAAAGCGCGAAAGTCGCCATCACCGCCAAGGCAAAGCCCGCTTGAACAATCCTTATGGCTGCGAAATGACGCATCAACCAAACGCCAACCGTCAACGAAACCGTAATACCCACCAAGGGAAACGTCGTTGCAATCATCACTTGATTGTCGCCAAATAACGGCGGCAGCAACGTCATAAGCGCTAAATAGATGAGCGCATAAAAGAAGAACCCAAGTGCGGGGGCCGAGACAAAGGGCGAGGCGTAAATCTCGATGTGCTGGCGGGTAAGGCTGCGCAATCCAGCAGGTTCGGCAGCTGCGTCTTTTGGCAAGGCATAGGCTAAAAGTAACGCAAATACAGCCATATAGGCTGAATGCGCCCAAAACAGCGCGCCATCGCCAAAGGTCTGAACCAGGGGCAGGCCAAGGGCTGCGGTCAGCGTGAAAGAGACCGCAAAAAACGTCGACCAAAGCGTCATTGCAAAGCCTTGATACTTTATCGGGGCCGTCTGTGCGATCAACACAGGTGCAGCCACAACAATCGCCAGATGCGAAAAGCCTTCGACCCCGCGCAGCATCAAAAGCACAGGCAGCGGCGGCAAAAAGGATTGCGCCGCCGACAGAATGGCCGCAGCGGCCAGCGCCACAACCAGCACCCGCCGATAGCCAAGACGCTGCACAAAAAGCCCGGCTGTGGTGCCAAGAACCAAACCGACGAAGCCGACAATCGAGACGACAAGCCCCAGTTGAACTTTGCTCGCGTCGGGATAATGCGTGGCAATATGATCGAATAAAATCGCGATTTTACCGAATTGCGCGGCAGCCCCCAGCCCGCTGCCCCAAAGCAAAAAGATCGTCAAAAAAGGCGAGATCGGGCGTGACATGCAATCTGATTACCCGACGGAAAAACCCAACACCATGGGAAAGGAGCATTACAACCCGGCAATGATCATCGCGCGGATTTTCACAGCCTCCTCAAAATGGTCCAGCTGATGCGTGCTGATCCACCATTCCGCCACCTCCATCAAAGCCACGGAATCGTTGTTTTTATTGGCAAAAAACGCATAGAACGAAAGCCCCACACCTTCGCCCTTCTGGGCGATTTTGGCATCACAAACCGCGATTGCCTTTTGGCGCAGGGCATCGCGCATCACATATGCAGGGCGCGACCGTAAGCGTCCAGCACGCTTTCATGCATCATTTCCGACAGGGTTGGATGCGGGAAAACCGTATCCATCAGGTCTTGCTCGGTGGTTTCCAGCTGGCGGCCCACGACATAGCCTTGGATCAGCTCTGTCACCTCGGCCCCGATCATATGCGCGCCCAGCAATTCACCGGTTTTCGCGTCGAAGATGGTTTTGACAAAGCCCTCGACCTCGCCCAAAGCAATCGCTTTGCCATTGCCGATAAAGGGGAAGCGCCCGACTTTGAGGGTATAACCCGCTTCTTTCGCCTTGGCCTCGGTCAAGCCAACGCTGGCGA
>JBLIGH010000092.1:0-9652 GCA_047636855.1 Pseudorhodobacter sp. | reverse complement strand
GGCGGTTGGGGTCAAGCCTTGGCTGCGTCAACGAACACGCATGCCAAAACCGACCGTTTCGCCTGAAATATACCGGAGGCATCTTGAGATAAACCTCAGCCAACATATTGATTTTAGGCGGTTACGACGTATTTTGCGGACGGCTTGCACAGCTTTTGGCGGATCTGCCGTATCCAGAGATGGTGATCGCCGGGCGCGATGCGCGAAAAGCAGCCGCATTTTGCCGCGACAGGACGGGTCAAGCCACGGTGCGACCACTTGGCGCGGATCGGCGCGATATCGCGGTGGTCTTGGCAACCCTGCAGCCTGACCTGATCGTCGATGCATCCGGCCCGTTTCAGGCCTATGGCATCGCAGCTTACGGTGTCGTCGAAGCGGCGATAGCGCAGGGTATGCCTTACCTTGATTTCGCAGACGGTTCGGATTTTGTTCTGGGCATCGGCCAATTCGACAGCACGGCGGGGGTTTTCGTTCTGTCCGGTGTCAGCAGCTTTCCGGTGCTCAGTTTCGCGGTTTTGACGGAAATGGCCAAGACAATGACGATCCGTAAGGTTCAAGACGGGATCGCCCCTTCGCCCTATGCCGGGGTTGGGATGAATGTGATGCGCGCCGTTTTGGGATATGCAGGCCAGCCCGCGCAGTTGCGCCGAAATGGGGCCGAGGCATTTGGCATCGGCTTGGCGGAAAGCCTGCGCTACACCGTGGCCGTTCCGGGTAAAGTCCCGTTGCACCCGTTGCGGTTCTCGTTGGTGGATGCGCCGGGTTTGTGCCTGATCCCTGCGGAAATTCCCGGGGTCACAGATATTTGGATGGGCGCTGGCCCGGTGCCAGAGCTGTTGCACCGTTTGCTGAATGTGTTGGCAAAGGCGCGGTATCTGCTGCGCCTGCCCACCCTGACGCCCCTTGCCCCTCTTTGCTACCGCGGTGGTATGTTCATCGAGGCGACCGACGATGTGGCAGGGCGCAGGGTCACCCGCGCTTGGCACCTGCTGGCCGAGGGCGATGATGGCCCGATGATCCCGTCCATGGCGGTCGAGGGTTTGGTGCGCCAGATGCTTGCGGGCGCCCCACCTGCAATTGGCGCGCGCAGTGCTTTGAGTGCTTTAAATTTAGCCGATTATGAGGCGCTGTTCAAAAGGCGCGCGATTGCGACCGGCTGGCGCGACGAACATACCGCAGCCGCGCCCTACCGCCGCGTCCTTGGCCCAGCGTTCGACGGGCTTGCCGCCCAGCTTGCAAGCCCTGCACCAGCCGGGGTCGCGCAGCCAGTAGGCCGCGAAGCCAATGGGTCGGGCGCGCCAAAGTCAGCGGCGCCACTGGCTCGCTGCCGCGCATCTGTTCGGTTTTCCCAAACCCACCGCAGATATCCCTGTCACGGTCACCTTCACCACCGATGCCAAAGGCGTCGAGACTTGGGTGCGGCATTTTGATGGCCGGATCATGCGCTCGACCCAAGCGGCGGGCCATGGGCGCAATGCGCTTCTGATCGTCGAGGCCTTTGGCCCCTTTCGCTTTGGTCTGGCGCTAGCGCTGCGCGATGGCAAATTGCGGTTGATCCCACGCCGCTGGTCGCTTCTGGGCCTGGCCTTGCCTCGGTTTTTAATCCCAACCGGCGACCGCTATGAGGTCGAGCAAGAGGGCCGCTTTCGCTTTCATGTGACGATCACCCTGCGCGTTATCGGCCTTATGACCCGCTATCAGGGCTGGTTGCGGCCCACCCCGAACGTCTAGGACCGCACCCGCCTGCGAAAAGGCCACAAAAGCAGCGATAACAACGCCGATACCAAACCCCAACCCGCCACATAGCCTAAGCCCGAGGCCACGGCCCCTTCAATTGTCAAAGGTAAAGCAGGGCGAAAATCGGACCAGGTTTTGGTCAAAGTATCCGCGTCTGCCAACCGATGCGGCATCGCGATACGCTCTATCGGGGTTGCAAGCCGCAGCAGGGTCAAATTCTGCCCCAGCCGTTGATGCCGCACGAAGGTCGCTTGCATATCTTGGCGGCGCGCGGACAGAAAATCGGTGCCTTGCATCTGTGCCAGTGCCGCATCCCGCGTTAATCCACTGGCCGAGGCAGATCGGTCAAAATCCGCAACCACCACAGTCAGCGCATCGACCTGACCGGCAAGGCGTTGAATATATTGCTGCGAGAATTCAGGGTATTGCGAGAAACTTGCGGCCCCCGCCACACCTGCGACAAGGGCCAGCACACGCATTTAGACAGCTTCGTAAATGGCAACGATCCGGGCGACGGCATCTTCCGCCGGCATTTCCTCGGACACGCCGGTGCGGCGTGATGTCAGCTCGACCACACCGTTTTTCAAGCCACGTGGCCCGACGGTGATGCGCCAAGGCAGACCGATCAGATCCATCGTCGCAAACTTCGCACCCGCGCGCTCGTCGCGATCATCATAAAGCGGGTCAAGACCCAGCAGCTTCAGCGCTTTGTAGATGCCCTCGCAGGCCGCATCCGTGCCTTCGTCACCCTGCTTCAGATTGACGATCCCACAATGGAATGGCGTCACACCTTCGGGCCAGATAATGCCCTTATCGTCGTGACTTGCCTCAATAATAGCACCCAACAGACGCGACACACCGATGCCATGGCTGCCCATATGCACCGGGGTGCGGCTGCCATCCGGGGTTACAACCGTTGCCCCCATCGCGTCAGAGTATTTGGTGCCAAAGTAAAAGATCTGCCCGACCTCGATCCCGCGCGCGGTCATCCGGCGATCTTCGGGGATTGCGTCGAACAAGGCGGCGTCATTGGTCTCGTCGGTGCGGGCGTAAAGCGAGGTGAACTCTTCCATCACTGCTTGGCACTGCGCCTTGTCATCATAATCGATATCACGCTCGCCAAGGCTGATGTCGGTCACGGCGCTGTCATAGAACACCTCGGACTCGCCGGTTTCGGCCAACACCAGAAATTCATGTGTGTCGTCGCCGCCGATCGGGCCACTGTCGGCACGCATCGGAATGGCCTGTAGGCCCATCCGCTCGTAGGTACGCAAATAGCTGACCAGATGGCGGTTATAGGCGTGCAGCGCGTCTTCCTTGGTCAGATCGAAGTTATAGCCGTCCTTCATCAAGAACTCGCGGCCACGCATCACGCCAAAGCGCGGGCGCATCTCGTCGCGAAACTTCCACTGGATGTGGTACAGCGTCAGCGGCAAGTCTTTGTAGCTGTTCACATGACTGCGGAAAATATCCGTGATCATCTCTTCATTGGTCGGACCGTACAGCAACTCGCGCTTTTGGCGGTCTGTGATGCGCAGCATTTCTTGGCCGTAATCCTCGTAGCGACCGG
Organism: Pseudorhodobacter sp.; assembly: GCA_047636855.1. Taxonomy (GTDB): domain Bacteria; phylum Pseudomonadota; class Alphaproteobacteria; order Rhodobacterales; family Rhodobacteraceae; genus Pseudorhodobacter. The sequence continues at coordinate 6,345 of JBLIGH010000092.1, read as the reverse complement.
ATTCGCGCCACAGATCGGCAGGCTGCAAGGTGGGCATCAACAGCGGGATATGGCCCGCGCGCACCTGTTCTTCATGAACGATCTGCTCGATGCGCTTAAGCACCTTAAACCCCAGCGGCAACCAGGAATAGATGCCCGCCGCCTGTTGTTTGATCATACCCGCGCGCAGCATGTAGCGATGGCTGACAATTTGCGCCTCGGCGGGGTTTTCTTTCAGGACAGGCAGGAAATATCGCGTCAGACGCATAGGAAACCCTTCAGGCTGGCTGGTGTTTGGCAAGGGTGTAGGTAAATCTGGGCGTGCAAGCAAGGGTGGCCGTGCAAGGCACGCTTATTCAATGGGCACAAAACCGCAGATTTTTGGCAAGAATGGACCTTCTCAGAACTCTGATAGTAGCGTTGTTGCTTTTTAACGGCAAACCCCTTGAAGCGGGGCAGACGATGGGCAATCTCTAAGGACCGTGGTACGAGGTTTAAATGGCACTTCCGGTAAGCGATCAGATTAAATATTGGAGCATCGCATCGGCGGTGTTTTTGGCGATGCTTTGGCTTTTGGGCGATGTTTTAACGCCTTTTCTGGTCGGAGGGGCCTTCGCCTATTTCCTAGATCCGGTTGCAGACCGGCTGGAACGAATGGGCCTTAGCCGCGCTGCCGCGACGACCATAATCTCGCTTTCAGCCCTGCTGATTGCCGTTTTGTTTATTCTGGCGGTTATCCCGACTTTGGCCTCGCAACTCAGCGCGCTGATCAATGCCGCACCAGAGATTTTTCGCAAGTTGCAAGGCTTTTTGACCACGCAATTCCCCGAGCTTTTGGACGAAAACAGTGTCATCCGTCAGACCTTGGTTAGCTTGGGCGAGACGATCCAAGCGCGTGGCGGTGAGCTGGCAAAGACCTTGTTCACCTCGGCGCTTGGTGTGATCAATGCCGTCGTGTTTATCGTCGTCGTCCCCGTCGTGGCGTTTTATCTGCTGATGGATTGGGACCGGATGATTGCCAAGATCGACGCGCTTTTGCCGCGCGATCATGCCGCGATTATCCGCGAGCTTGCCCGTCGAACCGATGCAGTTCTTGCGGCTTTCGTGCGAGGTCAGATCAGCGTTTGCCTGGTGCTGGGGGTGTTTTACGCCGTAGCCCTGATGCTGGCTGGGTTGGAATTTGGCTTGATCATCGGGGTCATTGCCGGGGCCATCACCTTTATTCCTTATATCGGGGCCTTGGTCGGCGGTGTGTTGGCCATCGGGCTTGCGCTGTTTCAATTCTGGGGCGACTGGGTCTCGATCGGCGTGATTGCGGGTATTTTTGCGGTGGGTCAGTTTCTGGAAGGCAATGTCATCACGCCAAAGCTTGTCGGCAGCTCTGTCGGGTTGCACCCGGTTTGGCTGCTGTTCGCGCTGTCGGCTTTTGGCACGGCCTTTGGCTTTGTCGGGATGCTGGTCGCGGTGCCTGTCGCCGCAGCCATCGGTGTTTTCATGCGATTTGGCGTCGAGCATTATAAGACCAGCCTGCTGTATCGCGGCCTGCAATATGAAGATGATGTTGTACCGTCAGATAAGAGCCTGAAGTGAGCCAGCAGCTCGCCTTTGAACTGCCGTTTCGACCCGCGTTAGAGCGCGGCGATTTTTTTGTCTCATCGGCAAATGCAACGGCCCTTGCAGCCTTGGACAATTGGCACAACTGGCCTCAGCGCAAAATGATTTTGGTCGGGCCGCCCGGCTCTGGCAAGACCCATCTGGCGCATGTTTGGGCGCAAATGTCAGGTGCTACAATTGTGCCCGGCAAAGACCTTGCCAGCGCCGATCTGCCGGATCTGGCTGCCGCAGGGGCTGTTGTGGTTGAAGATTGCGCGATGATTGCCGGCGATGAAACCGCCGAGACCGCCTTGTTTCACCTGCACAATCTGCTTTTGTCAGACGGGGGTGCGCTGTTGTTGACCGCGCAGTCGCCTGCCCGCGATTGGGCGATTGCGCTGCCAGATTTGGCAAGCCGCGTGCAGGCCGCAGGCCTTGCGCGCCTCGAAGCCCCCGATGATGGGTTATTGGCGGCCGTATTGATCAAGCTGTTTTCGGATCGCCAAATCAGCGTCTCGCCGGCCCTGATCGCGTTTCTATTGCCCCGGATGGACCGCAGCTTTGACGCGGCCCGCGCTTTGGTCGCCGACTTGGATGCCGCCGCTTTGGCCCGCGGCACCGCCGTCACCCGTGGTCTGGCCGCAAACCTGCTGGACAATCGGTAGCGCGGGATGAGCCATATCATATGATTTACACATTCTTCAGCCATAAGACGCAAATATGACCCAGGCAGATTTTCTCACATCCCCGTTTCCCAAGCCGGTACAGCTTGATCAGGCTGAAATCACCAGCCCAAGTCGTTTTTTCAACCGCGAGATCAGCTGGTTGGCCTTCAACTGGCGGGTGCTGGAAGAGGCATCGAACCCAGCGGTTCCTTTGTTGGAACGGCTGCGCTTCTTGTCCATTTCAGCCACCAATCTTGACGAGTTTTACACGGTGCGTGTCGCAGGTCTGCGCGCGCTGATGCGCAGTGGCACAGGGTCAAAGTCCGAAGATGGCCGCACCCCGGCAGAACAACTGGACCTGATCAACGAGAATGCGCGCAAGCTGTTAAAGTCTCAGTTGACCGTCTTCAGCAAGCTGCGCAAAGATATGGATGCCGAAGGGATTGCCATTGTCACGCGCTCGAAATTGACTTCGAGCGATTTGAAACACCTAGAAGCCTACTTTCTGAACAATGTGTTCCCGGTGCTGTCGCCGCTGGCCATCGACCCGGCACATCCTTTTCCCTTCATCCCCAACACCGGTTTTTGCCTTGCACTAGAGCTGGAGCGCGCGACAGACAAACGCACGCTTCAAGCCCTTTTGCCGATCCCGCAGCAAATCGCGCGCTTTGTGGCACTTCCGGCCAAACCCGGAAAACACCGCTTTTTACCGCTAGAAGAGCTGCTTTTGTTGCATCTGAACATGCTGTTTCCCGGCTATACCGACCGTGGCCATTGCACATTCCGCGTGTTGCGCGACAGCGATCTGGAGGTCGAGGACGAGGCCGAAGATCTGGTGCGCGAATTTGAAACCGCCCTGAAACGTCGCCGCCGTGGCGAGGTGATCCGTCTGAAAATCAGCGCCGGCGCACCGGCTGACCTGCGCAAAGTGATCATGCAAGAACTGCACGTCACCAATGATGATGTTGTCGAAGTGAGCGGATTGCTGGGCGTCGCCGATCTGAAAGAGCTGGTGCTGAACCGTCGCAAAGATTTGCAATGGCCGCCCTTCGCGCCGCGTGTTCCCGAACGGGTGCAAGATCATGATGGCGATATGTTCTCGGCCATTCGGCAAAAGGACATGTTGCTGCATCACCCATACGAAACATTCGACATGGTGGTCCGTTTTCTGGAACAAGCGGCACGCGATCCCGATGTTTTGGCAATCAAACAAACGCTTTACCGCACCAGCCATGACAGCCCGATTGTCAGCGCGCTTTGCGAAGCCGCAGAATCAGGCAAGTCCGTGACCGCTTTGGTCGAGCTGAAAGCCCGGTTCGACGAAGCCGCAAACATCCGCCAATCGCGCCGGTTAGAACGTGCAGGCGCCCATGTGGTTTACGGCTTTATCCATTACAAAACCCATGCGAAAATCAGCACAGTCGTGCGGCGCGAGGGCGAAAATCTGGTGACCTACACCCATTACGGCACCGGCAATTACCACCCAATCACCGCCCGGATTTACACCGATTTGTCGTTCTTTACCTGTGACGCGGCCTTGGGGCGCGATGCCACCAAGGTTTTCAACTACCTGTCTGGCTATGTGCACCCGGAAGGACTGGAAAACCTGTCCATCGCGCCATCCGGTCTGAAACTGAAATTGCTGGAATTGATCAATACAGAGGCCGAGCACGCCCGTGCTCGCCGACCGGCCGAGATCTGGGTCAAAGTCAATTCGCTGGTTGAACCCGATATTATCGACGCGCTTTATGCCGCCTCGAATGCGGGCGTAAAGATCAACCTTGTGGTGCGCGGCATTTGCGCTTTGCGTCCCGGTATCAAAGGGTTAAGCGAAAATATTCGTGTGAAATCAGTGGTCGGCCGCTTCTTGGAACATTCGCGCATCATGTGTTTTGGCAACGGTCACGGCCTGCCCTCCAAACACGCTCGCGTGTTTTTCTCTTCCGCCGATTGGATGGGGCGCAATCTGAGCCGCCGCGTTGAAACCTTGATCGAAGTGCATAACACGACCGTCAAAGCGCAGATTGTCAGTCAGATCATGGCGGCGAATTTGGCCGATCAAGCCCAAACATGGGTTCTTGCCCCCGATGGCAGCTACGCCCGGATTTTGCCTAAACAAGGCGAACAAATGTTCAATTGCCATCGTTTCTTCATGGAAAACCCCTCGCTTTCCGGGCGCGGCACCGCCGGGGCCAAGGATGTGCCGAAGCTTGCACATAGCCGCGACGATCAACCCACTTAATTGACCCGGCTTAATCGTTGACCTCGCCGCGCCTTAGCGGCATGGTCCGGGCAGGATAACGAAGACGAGGCGAAAATGATCGACGAGACCGCGGTATCCCTTGCCCTTTTGGCCAAAGACGATTCTGGCCCCTTCGATAAGCCATTGTTCGATGATCCATCGGCCCGCGCGCTGAGCCGGGTTGGTGTGGTTGATGTCGGCTCTAACTCTATTCGGATGGTGGTTTTTGACGGGGCTGCACGCTCGCCCGCTTATTTCTACAATGAAAAGCTGATGGCCGGTTTGGGTCAGGGGCTTGCCGAAACCGGCATGCTGAACCCGCGCGGCAAGGCCCGGGCCTTGGTCGCGTTGAAACGCTTTGCCTTGCTGGCCGATGGAATGGGCATATCGCCCTTGACCTGCGTCGCGACCGCCGCTGTGCGCGAAGCCGATGACGGCCCGGCATTTTGCGCCGAGGTCGAGGCGGTAACCGGCCTCAAGCTTTGGGTGATCGACGGCAAGGAAGAAGCCCGGCTGTCCGCACAAGGTGTGCTTTTGGGCTGGCCCGAGGCGAAGGGGATCGTCTGCGACATCGGCGGCAACTCGTTGGAGCTGGCGCGAATCGCAAATGGCAAAGTCGGCGTGCGCGAAACCTCGCCCTTGGGGCCATTTCGGTTGCAGCAGGTCGAAGGCGGGCCGCAAAAACGCCAAGCGCTGATTGCCCGCATCTTAAAATCGCTCAAGGCCAAGATCGAGCCGGACAATGACAAGATTTATCTGGTCGGCGGCTCGTGGCGCGTTATCGCCCGACTGGATATGGAGCGTAAAAACTACCCTCTGACCGTCTTGCATGAGTATCGCATGACCCCAGAATCGGTTCTGACAACATTGGACTGGATCGCGGCGAATGACCCTGCGTTGCTGCGGGCCCGCACCGGCACCGGGTCCGAGCGTATGGAACTGATCCCGCTGGCCTGCGAAGTGTTGCGCGCGTTGATCCACAGTTTCAAACCGCGCGAGATTGATATTTCCTCTTACGGAATCCGCGAAGGGATGTTGTACGAACAGATGCCCGAAAGATTGCGCGCGCGCGATCCGTTGATCGAGGCCGCACGGGCCGCCGAGCAAACTTCGGCGCGGATGCCGGGCTTTGGCAAGAAGCTGTTCAACTTTTTGCTGCCGATTTTCAAAAGCGCGGATGACGCACAGCTGCGCTTAATCAAAGCCGCGTGCCTTTTGCATGACACCACATGGCGTGCGCATCCCGACTACCGAGCCGAGGTGTGTTTTGACAATGCCACACGGGCCAATCTGGGCGGGCTTGATCATCCGGGCCGGGTGTTTTTGGGCCTTGCCTTGCTGCACCGCTACAAAAATAGCCGCACCGGGTCACGGATGGAGCCGCTGTTTCGCCTGCTGAGCGACGACCAAATCCAACAGGCCGAAATTTTGGGCAAGGCGATGCGCTTTGGCGCGATGTTTTCGGCCTCGGGGCCAGAGGCTGCGGGCAAATTGCGTTGGCTTGCCCCCAAAAAAGTGCTGGAACTGTCGCTGACACCTTTGGGCCAAGGGCTTTACGGCGAAGTGACGCAAGCGCGGTTTCACAGCCTGACTACCGCTATGGGCGCAACCCCCAAAGTCATCCGGCAAGACTGATATGTTGCGTTTGGACCATATCGCGGTCGCGGCAAACACGTTGGCAGAGGGCACAGCTTGGGTCGAGGCGCAATTGGGCGTGACACTTGCCCCCGGCGGGCAGCACCCGTTGATGGCGACGCATAACCGATTGTTGGGGCTTGCAGATGACTATCTGGAAGTGATCACGATCAACCCAGATGCCCCTGCCCCACCTCACCCGCGTTGGTTCGATCTGGATCGGTTTTCAGG
>JBLIGH010000091.1:0-9760 GCA_047636855.1 Pseudorhodobacter sp. | reverse complement strand
ATCGTTCATCGCGGCCCGGTCCCTTGGCCGCGACAGTGGCACCTTGAATGCCTGCCCCAAAGTGCCGTCGGGATTGAGGCAAACGATGCGGTCGGCCAGAACCAACGCCTCGTCCACATCATTGGTGATCAGCACGACGGTGCGTTTGTCGGCGTCCCAAATTGCCTCAATCTCGCTGGCGACATTGGCGCGGGTCAACGCGTCCAGCGCCGACAACGGCTCGTCCATCAGCATGACCTGCGGTTCCATCGCCAAAGCGCGCGCCACAGAAACCCGTTGCCGCATCCCGCCAGACAGCTCTGACGGTTTGCGGTCGGCAGCATGCGACAGGCCAACCATCTGCACGTATTTCGCAACCAGCTTGGCTTTTTCGGGTTTCGACAGGCGCGGGTTTACAGCGTCCACCGCCAGCCCGATATTGCCTGCAACCGACATCCAAGGCATCAGCGCATAGGATTGAAACACCAATCCACGCTCGGGCCCCGGCCCGGTCACAGGCGCGCCTTCAAAACGCACTTCGCCTTTGTCGGGCATCACAAGCCCCGCCATAAGGTTGATCAGCGTGGTTTTGCCAGACCCCGAGAACCCAAGGATCGCCAAAAACTCGCCGTCCGCAACTTTCAGCGACAGGTTTTTGAGAACGGCAGTGCCGCCATAGCCCTTGGATACATTGACAAGTTCAAGACTTCCCATACCGATCACCGATTGTTCGTGAAGGTGAAGGCGGATTGCAGCGCGAACATCACGCGGTCCAGCAAGAAGCCGATCACGCCAATGGTCAACACAGCCACCATGATCCGCGCGAGGCTTTGTTCCGACCCGTTTTGGAATTCATCCCAGACGAATTTGCCAAGCCCGGGGTTCTGCGCCAACATTTCAGCGGCAATAAGCACCATCCAACCCACACCAAGGCTCAAACGCAGCCCGGTGAAAATCAGCGGCAGGGCCGAGGGCAGTACAAGCCGGGTGATCTTGACCCAAGGCGACAACTTCAACACGCGACCCACCGAGATCAGGTCTTTGTCAATCGAGGCGACGCCAAGCGAGGTGTTGATAAGCGTGGGCCAAAGCGAACACAATGTCACCGTGATGGCCGAGATAACGAAGCTTTTCGACATCGCGCCGTCACCGGCATAAACCGCAGAAACGATCATGGTGACAATGGGCAACCATGCCAAAGGCGACACCGGTTTGAAGATCTGAACCAATGGGTTAATCGCGGCATTTGCCGTGACCGACATGCCGGCCGCGATGCCCAAAGGCACAGCAATGGCCGTGCCAACCAGAAAGCCAAAGAACACAGTTTGGATCGAGGTCCAGATTTGCGCGTAATACGTCGGGCGACCGGTGTAGCCGCGCTGTTTGACTTGGTCTGCTTTGCCTTCTGCAATCAATGCTGCATTTTTCTCGTCCTGACGCACATAGAACGCGACTTCTTTGGCGCGTTCGGCAACAGCATCGGCATTCAGGCCCACGGCTTGTTCCCAGACTTGCGCAGGGCCGGGAATGGCCCCGAGCGAGGTTTGAACCTTTGGCGCCAAGACGGACCAGGCAAACAAAAAGATCAAGATTGACAGCATCGGCACCACGCCCAATTGCCAGATATCACGCATTTGGCCGCGTGGGTTGTCGCCTGCCATCGCGCGCAGGATCGGGGTCAGCCAAGCCAACCCCAAAACCCGAAACCACGGATCGCATTTACCGATTACAGTGTGAAGCCGGGCCAGACCCTCAGCGCTATTTCGCGCTGAGGGCTTGTTCGGGGTGGTTTGATCAATCGAGGTCATTTTGGTCCGCCGTTCAGTTCGATACCGCGCCGCCAACAACCTGCTGATCGGCTTTCAGACCGATTGTGAGGCTGTCGATATAGGCGTTGGGTGATTTGCCGTCATAGGGGATGCTGTCCAGGAAGTCGGCTGTCGGCTCGCGGTAGCCATCTGCATCAAAGTCAAACATGTCAGCACTTGCCAAACCTTCGGCAATCAAAGCTTCAGCAGCGGCTTGATAGATCGCTGGTTTGTAGACGGATTTTGCCGTTTCATCATACCAGGAATCCGATTGTGCCTCTGAAATCTGGCCCCAACGGCGCATCTGGGTCAGGGTCCAGACAGCGTCAGAGTAATAGGGGAATGTGGCGTTATAGCGGAAGAAAACGTTGAAGTCGGGGGCAGGGCGCTTGTCACCTTGTTCGAATTCAAACGTGCCGGTCATAGAGTTGCCAATTACAGACGCATCGGCACCAACATATTCAGAGCGCGACAAAATTTCCACCGCCTCGGCACGATTGGCGTTGTCGTTCTCGTCCAGCCAGATCGCCGCACGGATCAGCGCTTTGGTCATGGCAAGCGTTGTTTGCGGGTTTTGTTCGGTGAACTCTGCGGTCAGGCCGAAAACCTTTTCCGGGTTGTTCTTCCAGATGTCATAATCGGTGATCACCGGCACGCCGATTTTCTTTGCAACGGCGGCTTGGTTCCATGGCTCGCCCACGGAATAGCCCAGAATAGTACCCGCTTCCATCGTGGCTGGCATTTGCGGTGGCGGTGTAACCGAGATCAAAACGTCGCCAGCAACTTGGCCCGTTGCATCATCGGGGGCATAAAAGCCCGGGTTGATGCCGCCTGCAGCCAACCAATAGCGCAATTCGTAGTTATGGGTCGAAACCGGGAAAACCATACCCAGATTGAACGGCGTGCCTTCGTCCTTGAACCGCTCGACCACAGGCTTCAGGGCCGCCGCAGAAATTGGATGCACGGTTTTGCCGTCGGCCATCGGAACATTTGGCTTCATCTCTTCCCAAATGGCGTTGGACACGGTGATCGCATTGCCGTTCAAATCCATCGAGAATGGCGTGACAAGCGCACCCTTGGTGCCATAGCCGATGGTTGCAGCAATCGGCTGACCCGCCAGCATATGTGCGCCGTCCAGCTCGCCCGAAATCACGCGGTCCAGCAGCACTTTCCAGTTCGACTGGGCTTCCAGCGTGACGTAAAGGCCTTCGTCTTCAAAGAACCCTTTTTCTTTGGCAATTGCCAAAGGGGCCATGTCGGTTAATTTGATAAATCCAAAAGTCAGTTCGTCTTTTTCAATGCCCGGCGTTTCTGCGAAAGCGGGGAAGGCAAGCGTTGTCGTGGCAAGAAGGGCTGCGATACGTTTCATGGGCTATCCTTTGAGGGAGGTGCATAAAAATGAAAAAAGCCACACGACCCGGTTGCCTTTGAAGGCATCGGATCGAGCGGCTGTGCTCGGCTGTCCCGGCGTCGGGGAGGGTGGCGCGGTAAGACATCATTGTCTTTGCGCTTGGATCTAAAATGCCATGCTGCGATGCGGCGTCAAGTGTGGAACGGTTCAGAAGCCTATGAGATCGTAGAATGAAGTCATTCTGCAGTGCAGCGATTAAAAATTAGTCACTGTTGGGCGGAAGGGTCGAAAATCTGGGCATCAAAAAAGCAGTCGCTTGGCAGAATCAGTCGACCACGCGCCGAGGATACGGGCGTAGGTGCTGAAAGCGAGCCTTCCAGTTTTTCCGACGCACCCGGTAGGTCCGCCCCCGTAGGCGCAAGGTGCAAGCGGTGTAAATCACTGCGAAAGACGCCGCGGGCTGTGGCGATAGACTGCGCCACATCCAGTCCAAATCGTTTTGCCAATCGCTGCCCGATCCAGGCCGCTTGCGACCGCCAAGGGAACGTCGCGGCCCCTGCGTGAAACTCGACAAAGCCGGGAACTTGCCGCTCGTCGCCCTCAGAGTTGATGGTCAACCGTCCGTTCAGAATCCGTTCGATGGCTTCTGCCGAGCGCCCCAGCCCGGCCCCGGCCAAGATTTCTGACGCCATCATGCGATTTTTGGGCTGACCCAACCAGCGGCCCGACCGCCAGATAGAACGCATCAATCGACCGGCTGTTTCTGGGGCTTCTTCGGCCCAGCCTGCGCGTGCGGCCAGCACCTTTTCGGGTGAAAAGGCCCAGATTGCCACGCCGGGCAGCAACAAGGCCCCCACGGCTTGCTCTACGGTTGCGGAACCATGCGGTTCGCCAACGCAAAACGCATCAATCGCGTCATCGGCCAAAGCCTCGGCCATGCGCGCGGGTGGGATTGTGACAATGTCCAGCAGCTTGGGCAATGGCACGCCCAATCCTTCCAGCCAATAGTGCACCAGCTCTGCATGCATCGAAAAGGGAAACGGTATTCCGATGCGCAGGCTGTCTTGCGACGCGGCCAACATGGCAAGCCCGGCGGCACGGGCATCGGTGAAATCGAAGGTATAGTGTGCGTCGCGCATCCGTGCGGCCAAGCGGTTTGATACGCCAATCACATCGCCATTCGCATTCAACACGGAAAGCGCTTCAAACCGTGCGGCACCACCGCCCAAGCCCAAGGCCATCGCAATCGGCATCGCAGAAAGCATATGCGCCGCCTCGATCTGCCCCAAGGCCAGCATGTCCCGCAGCGCGGCCCAACCCGGTGCGGGCATAAGGTCTAGCGATAGGCCTTCTTCCCGGGCAAAGCCCATCCGCTGTGCGATCAGCAACGGGGCCGCATCGATCAGGGGGACGTATCCAAGGCGCAACTGCTCTGTCATTTCAACATATCCGACGCCATAACAAGGGCTTGTGCCATGTCGGCGACCTTACGGCCCTGATCCATCGCGGCTTTGCGCAATTTGGCGTAGGCCTCTTCCTCGCCAATACCGCGCGCGCGCATCAAGATGCCTTTGGCGCGGTCGATCACCTTACGTTCTTCCAAGGCAAGGCGGGTCTCGGCCAATTCCGTGCGCATCTTTTGCATCAGGTGAAAACGGGCAATTGCGGCGTCCAAGATCGGTTTGATCCGTTCTGCCCGCAAGCCATCAACGACATAGGCCGACACGCCGGCCTCGATGGCCGCCCGCGTCTGGCTGCCATCGCTTTGATCGACGAACATCGCGACCGGGCGCTGCATGGGGCCTGTTGCCATGGCCAGCTCTTCCAGCGCGTCACGCGACGGGTTGCCTGCATCGATCAGCACAAGATCTGGATTGCGCTCGGCGATTTTGCGGGCGAGGCCAATTTCATCGCCAATCACCCAGACATCAAAATCGGCAGCGGCACGCAGACCGTCCACGATCATATGCGCCCTTGCACGATCTTTCTCGACAACAACGATTGAAAGTTTCTTGGGCACAGCAATCTCCGATTACGTCGCTTTGCTGGTTGATTGTGGCTTGGATGAAAAGGGCGGGCGCGGTTCTATCACGGCTAAAGCCAAAACAGCCTATTTTGTAATCTTCATTGGCAGGGGCGGTCTATTTTTTAAGCATGTAGTGGGGTTGTTGCGATCTTAAAGCGCGCAAGGCGGCGCCCCTTTTCGCCGTTCGCAACTGCATGGGTTTTTGCCAATCTCGCAAAATGGCGGTGAAGATCACCGAAGCCAATATTCGCAACGCCACCAATTTTCGGTGCGAACCGTGCTAGGTGCCGCTTGCAACGCGGAAAGAAGGTGCGTTTTGGGCGATGAGGAAAGAGGTGTTTCGTCGTGACTGACGCCGAGGCGGAGCCGCTTGGCATTCCAGTTCGGGCATTGGGCTTCACCAGCAACCCTTACAACACTATGATATATCTACGTTACATTATTTCTGTATAGTAAGCATTATGATATGTGTGCGTTGCAATAAGAGTTGTTATTCGTCGTTGATTTAATGTAATCTATGAAGTACATTAAGTGCGTAATGAATGGATAACGGAAAGCAAGCGTTGCAAAATAGTAAGTTCGCTCAGACGTCGATCGATGCCACGGCCCGTGAGCTGGGGCAGCGGGTCAATGCGTACCGGATATCCCGCCAGTTGACCACCGAACAGCTGGCAGCGGAGATGGGGGTCTCTCGCCCCACGCTTTCTCGGCTAACGGATGGTGGAAATACTTCGCTTGCGACGTTGCTCCGGGCTTTGGTGGCGCTCGATCTTGCCGCCAACCTCGATCTGCTGATCCCCGATGTCAGCAACAGCCCTATCGCGCAAATCAAGGGCGGCAAGAGCTTGGCCGAGCGTCAGCGTGTGCGGCCGCCATCCAGCAAAACCGATGACAGTTGGGCATGGGATGACACGGAATGACGGTCGCGAGTGTCAACCTTTGGGGCAGGACAATTGGCGCCGTGTCTTGGGACGCGACCCGCGATCTGGGCAGCTTTGAATATGCGAGCGCCTTTGTGTCAGCCGGGATCGAAGTTGCACCTCTGACAATGCCTGCGCGCCCTGGCATCTTCAGCTTTCCGGCCCTGTCGCGCGAAACCTTCAAAGGGTTGCCGGGGCTTTTGGCCGACAGCCTTCCCGATAAATTCGGCAACCGCGTCATCGACGCCTGGCTTGCCCGCCAAGGCCGAAGCCGTGATGCGATGAACCCGGTTGAACGCCTGTGCTATACCGGGACGCGCGGTATGGGCGCGCTTGAATTTCAGCCAGAGGCGGATTTTCGCAGGGCCGCAGGCCGATCAGTCGAGATCGAAAGCCTCGTCAACCTGTCGCAAACCATATTGCAAGAGCGTGAGCAGCTGGATGGCCGCCTGCAGGGTGATGAACAAGACGAAGAAGCGCTGCGCGATATCTTGCGCGTCGGAACCTCGGCGGGGGGCGCGCGGGCCAAGGCGGTGCTTGCCTGGAACCCAAAGACTGGCGAGTTCCGCTCGGGCCAAGTGAAGACTGACGATGGTTTTGAGCATTGGCTGATGAAATTCGATGGCGTGGATGGCAACAAAGACAAAGAGCTTGCCGACCCAATGGGTTATGGCCGCCTCGAATATGCCTGCTACCTGATGGCGCGTGATGCCGGGATCACAATGGCCGACTGCCGGTTGCACGAAGAGGGCGGGCGGGCGCATTTCATGACCAAACGGTTCGACCGAGACGGCACTGGTCGCAAGTTGCATATGCAAAGCCTGACCGCGATGCGCCATTTCGATTTCAACATTCCACGGGCCCATAGTTACGAACAAGCCATCGAGACCTGCCGCCTATTGGGCATGCCCCGTGCCGATCTAGAGCAACAGGTGCGTCGAGCGATGTTCAATATTATCATTCGAAATCAAGATGATCACACCAAGAACATCGCCTACCTTATGGATCGTTCGGGCAAGTGGCGGCTCTCGCCCGCCTTCGATGTTGGATATGCCTATAACCCGGGTGGCAGTTGGACGTCACAGCACCAAATGTCGACCAATGGCAAAACCAGCGGATTTGCAAAGGACGACTTGATTGCATTTGCACGCTTTGCCGACATCAAAAAGCCAGTCGCGGAAAATATGCTAAGCACTATGGTTTCGGTCGTGAACCGATGGCAAGACTATGCGACCAAAGCTGGCGTGCCTGACCAACTTGCGGACGGCGCGTGGAAGGGATTTCGTGTGAAGCAGTTCGGCTCACAATAAGCTTAGTGACTTGGCCTCTTACTGCGCCCCTCGCCAGCTAAGCTTATGGCCCCCACAATACTTTTTGATACTTAAGACGCCTTCGATGCTGTTAAAACAGGCAAAAGGGGACGTCGTATCAAGTTGGACTATAGTGCCTGCATCACGATTGCGGTCCATTTCTGGCCGAAATCGTCTCAGCGCTAGCGGATGTGACAGGTGAGGGGAGGCACCTTGACACATCGACCTAACCGTCAGGCCCATTTGCATGTTTGACACCCGGTTTGCCCTGAAGGGTCGGTTTGGCAGCTTATGACGCGCAAGGCGATTTTTGCCCCGAAGGTTAACCAGAGTTTTCGGAGCCGCCGCTTTGACGCAACCCTTGTGATGATTTCAGATCTGTACCAAAGGAGGATATTGTGGTGCTAACCAAGAAGCTCATTCTAAAGACTGTGATGACAACCGCTATGGCAACGGTGATTACAGCCCATGCCGCCTCTGCCCAGCAAAAAATTAAGTAACCGTGTTGTCAGGCTATACTGATCAAACCGCATGGGTGTATAATTTAAGAGAATTCTGGATGCCCGAGGTCAACAAGCGCTTGGCTGCAACCGGCAATTACACCTTGAATTACACCGAAGCTTTTGGCACCGTCGTACAGCCCCGCGGTTAGTTTGACGCGACCCAAAACGGACTTGGCAACATCGCCTTGATCGTAACCGCGTTTCACACCGACAAAGTCCCTCTGTCCAGCGTTGCCTATGTCACGCCGTTTGTTAGCGTCGATCTGGCCTTGAACGCGAAAATCCACGACGAGCTGACATTTTCCATCCCTGAAATGCAAGCCGGATGGGCAAAGTTCAATCTGGAATTTCTGGGCCATATGGGCACGATCAAGAATTATGCGGTCCTGTCCAAAAAACCGATCGACAGCCTGGACGATTTCAAGGGCATCAAGGTTGGTGGGGCAGGTCTGAACCTGCGCTGGCTTGAAGGGCTTGGTGCCACTGGGGTGCCAAGTGCTTTGCCCAAGTTCTATCAAGACGTGAATTCGGGCGTGACCGACGCCATGATCGGTTGGGGCGATGTTGTGGGGGCTTTCAAGCTTTGTGAAGCAGCCCCGTATTTCTTGTCGACAGATATGGGGGCAGTGTCGAATTTTGCGGTTGTGGCGAACAAACCTTGGTTCGACAAATTGCCCGATGAAGTGCAGATTGCAATCCGCGAGGTGACGCCCCTTTACCGCGATCTGATGGCGGATGTTACCTCGCAAGGCGATGCCAAAGGGCGCGAGGCTTGCATCGATCAAGGCGGCACAATCACTGAGCTGTCAGCAGATCAACGCCAGATTTGGGCGGATACGTTGCCCAACATTGCACAGGAATGGGCACAGGCTGCGCATGCCAAAGGCTTGCCGGGGACTTTGGTCCTCAAGGCCTATATGGATAAAATGCGCGAAGCAAATCAACCGATTGCCCGCCATTGGGACCGCAACTAAGTCTATTTAAACGGAAGGTTGCGCCATGCCACATTCGCAAAATAAGCGGCCAATTATTCTGCGCGTCACGGTACCTATTATGTGGTGTCTTAACAATGCGGTTACATCGCTTAATGCCGCAGAGACGCTTTTGATTTTTGCGATGATGGCTTTGATCTGCGCGGATGTTATTGCGCGCAACCTTCTGTCTTCCTCGCTTCACGGTGTGATCGAACTGACCGAGCTTGGGATTGTTTCCATCGTATTTTTTGCAAATCGCGGACACGTTGAAATCGGGGAAATTGATGCGCTCTGACAGTGTCATCAAGATGATCGAGGCGCGTTTGCCGCGCTTGGGTTTGGTGTTGAATACTGCGTTTGATGTGACGGGCGGCGTGCTGTTTGCCTTCATCGCCCAAAGCGCATTCAAACGTTTTATGGCGGCGTGGGAGGGTGGGTTTTACCTTGGCAATCAAGGGTCTTTTACCGCACCAACCTGGCCGATGGAACTGATTGTGGCCGTTGGTTCGGCCCTTGTATGCCTTTTGTTTTTCGCAAGCGCGCTGCGCAATCTAAGCGTTTTGGTTGGCCTCATACCGGCCAATGGCGGCGATAAGATGGAAGTTGGGGGCGTACCAAAACCATGACCGGTCTTGAAACTGGCATCCTATCGATTGTCGGAATTTTTGTTTTTTTGTCGTTCTTGGCATGTACATCCCCGTCGTTTTGGCACTGGTCTCGTTGTTTGGTGTCTGGTTCATCACCAGTAATCTGGACATTGCCATCTACCTTTTGACCCAAAAATCGGTCGAGACGATCTCCAGCCAAGAATTCGCGGTCATCCCGCTATTTGTGTTGATGGGGTTGCTCATTTCCGTCTCTGACATTGCGCGCGAAACTTTCCTCGTCG
>JBLIGH010000090.1:0-9931 GCA_047636855.1 Pseudorhodobacter sp. | reverse complement strand
CCCGGCCCCCTATCCCATTGAGATCGACGGCCCACATTACGAATCCGGCGTCGATGAGGGCCGCAATTGGGTCAGCTTTCGCGACCCATTCTTCTTTCACGATCCAAAAACAAACACCCGCCTGCTGCTGGCCGCCGCACGGGTAAAGGATGGGCCCGTGATCCGTCGCGGCTGCGTCGGCCTTGCCCGCGAGGTGGCCCCAGACCGCTTCGAGTTCGGCATGCCGCTGCATTGGCCCCGCCTTTACGACGATATCGAGGTGCCCAATCTGTTTCGTTTTGAGGGGCGCTACTATTTGATGGGCTCAATCCGTGAGGATACCAAAATCCACTACTGGTATGCCGAGACCATCGAAGGCCCCTACGAGAACTTCTCGGATAATGTGCTGCTGCCGCACGGCAACTACGCCGGTCGAATTTGCCGCGCCGACGGGCGGCTTTTGCTGTTCAGCTTTTTCAGTAAGACCGAGGTCGTCAATGGCCGCGAATACCAAAAGAAGCTGCTGCCACCGCCGAAAGAAATCGTAATCGGCCCGGGCGGCAGATTGCGGCTGAAGTCCTTTCACGTTTTTGATGATCTGGTGACCAACCGGGCCGAGATTGATGCCGCGTCCGAGTTTCGGCTGATGGGCGGCAATCCCGCAGCCCAAGCCACTGCACAGGGCGAGATGACGTTTCTCAGCTGCAAAAGCGGATTTGAGGCGTTCTTTCTGCCCGGCCAACACGAGGAATTCCGGCTGCGCACCGAGGTCGTGCTTGACGGCGCGGGCAAGACCGGGCTGGTTTTGCGCGCCACCGAAGAGGGCGATGGTTACTATCTTTCGCTCGACCTTGTGAACGGTATCGCGCAAATGCGCGCTTGGGGGGCCAACCCTTCGCCAGAGTTCGACCACGCTTTTCGCTATGAGCCGCTCCAAGAGGCGCAGTTTCGCGGCTCTGTCCAAGGCCCTTGGCGCATCGAAGTGGTGGCGCACGGCACCTATCTTGAGGTTTCCATCGACAGCTATGTCATCCTCAGTCTGGTCGACGACAGCTTCATCTGTGGCGCCGTCGGCTTTTACGTGGAATCCGCCACGCTTGGCCTCAAGAACGTCAGCATCGAAGCCCTGAGCCGCCCGATGATCGAGCATGCGTCAGAGATGGTCTATACCGCGACCCTTACACCCGAATTGGCAGCTAGCGGCGCGGCGGGCGAATGAGCGACGGGGATGCGGCGGCACGCTGGCTTTTGGTCAGCGACATCGACGACACGCTGACCGGCGACCCCGAAGGGCTGGAGCGGCTTTGGCAGGCGGTGCAGGCCAATCGCGACCGGCTTTACCTCGCGCTCAATTCCTCGCGCCCGGCGGCCAGCGTAGATGCCACGCTGGCGGCAGAGTTTCCACCAGATTTCGCGCCTGACGCGGTGATCACCGGCATGGGCAGCCAGATCCGTATTGGCGGCGTCTGGGCGCAGGACTGGTCGGCGCGCTTTCGCGACTGGCCGCGCGACGCAATCTTTACCCTTGTCTCGGACTTGGGCTTCGCCCCCCATGCAGCCGCATTCCAGACGGATGCCAAGGCCAGCTTTGCGGTCGCCGGTGTCGCGGCGCGCGACCGGATTTTAGCCGCACTCGCAGCCGAGGGTTTGCCGGTGCGGGCCGTCTTTTCCGGCAAGAGCGACCTCGACCTGCTTGCCCCGGGGGCTGGAAAAGATGCAGCCATGCTGTTTTTAGCTGAAAAATTAGGCATCCCACGCCGAAGGGTGGTGGCAGCGGGTGACTCTGGCAATGACCTTGCTATGTTTAAAGCAGCAGCGCGCGCGATCGCCGTCGGCAATGCCCGGCAAGAGCTGATCGAAACCTTGCCCCCCGGCAAGACTTATCGCGCGAAGGCTCATCACGCGGCAGGTGTCCTGGAAGGGCTTATTGCACTGGGCATCCTGCCCGGCTAGCGGTTGCCGCGAACCAGTAAGGAAGGACGTCATGCCCGCTCCCATCGGCTCGCTTTTGATGATTTCAATGCACGGCTATGTCGCAGGCTCGCCCGAGCTCGGCAAGCCTGACACCGGCGGCCAAGTGGTCTTTGTGTTAGAGCTCGCCAAGCGCTTTGCACGCTTGGGCTATAAGGTCGATGTGATGACACGTCGGTTCGAAGACCAGCCCGCCGAAGATGTGATCAACGAAAATCTGCGTATCCTGCGCATCCCCTTCGGCGGCAAAGAGTTTATTCGCAAAGAAGATATGCACGACTGGTACGGCGATTTCGTCACCAATACGCTTGCCATGATCCGCGCCCGCAAGCTCGGTTATGACGTGGTTAACAGTCACTATTGGGACGCCGGTGTCGCGGGTCAAAAGATCGCCGAAGAACTGCAAATCCCGCATATTCACACGCCGCATTCGCTGGGTTGGTGGAAGCAGCACGACATGGAAGGCAACCCACCCGAAGAAATGGCGGGTTACCGCTTTGAAGAGCGTATCCGTAAGGAATTCGTGCTTTACCGCAACTGCGACCACGTCATCGCCACCACCGAACAGCAAGTCGATCTGATCGCCAGGGAATATGTGCTGCCGCGCGAGCATATCACCATGATCCCGCCCGGCATCGACGAGAATCGCTTCACCCCAACCACACCCGACCGGGTGGCCAAAGCCCGCGCGCGACTTGGGATAGGACCAAAGGATATCTACGTCGTTGGTCGCGCCGCCGAAAACAAGGGCTACGATCTGATCATTCAAGCACTGCCGGCGTTGCGCGCGCTACAACCCGAGGCGCGGCTGGTGCTTGCAGCAGGCGCCAATTCAGACAGCGACATCGCGCTTTTGGATCAGTGGAAAGGGATCGCGGCCGAAGCTGGCGTGTCGGATGCGGTCGACTGGCGCGGCTATGTCGCTGACGAGGATCTTGCCGATCATTACCGTGCGCCCGGCGTCTTCGCCCTGCCCTCGCGCTACGAACCTTTTGGCATGACAGCGGTCGAGGCGATGGCCTGCGGCACGCCAACGGTAATGACAATCCACGGCGGGTTGCATGAGTTGGTTGAATTCGGCCGCCACGCGCTGGTCGCCGACCCCAAACGGCCAGAGGAATTCGCCGCGATGATCAACATGCCGCTGCAATACCCTTGGCTGCGCGAAGCTTTGACCGTCGAGGGTGCGCGCTTTGCCCGCCGGGTCTTTGGCTGGACCGGTATCGCCCGGCGCACCGTCGCGGTGTTCGAGCAGTTCCGCGGTCGTTATGATACCTATTCGCCCGATGCCGAAGAATAGCGGGCGACAGTCCGGGCACTTAAAGGCTTGCGGTTGGGGGGACAATCCGACCGGATTTGAGCTTCATCGCTCAAATCCATTCGCACCGCAGGGGCCCGCACCTTTGCTTTGTCTGTGGTCGTTGTTTTCCAGCCTGCGCACCCGCGAGGCCGCCGGCCAAACCGGCACCGATCGCCTTGGCGCCTTTGCATTTTCAATCAGACATCAAGGCCTTACGGCTGATGGCCAGTCTTTGACAAAAACCGACGCGCGTTTCACAAAGACCCTGATCCCTACAGCCGTATTGGGCAGCTGACCAACGACATCTGCGGGCGGGGAATGTTTTGAGGTATTGGTACCACCTCCTGGTCTCGAACCAGGGACCTCTTGATCCACAATCAAGCGCTCTAACCAACTGAGCTAAGGCGGCACTGCGGGCGATTTAGCCCCCGACGCGAATGAATGCAAGACCCTTTGATCCGCTTGTCAGCCCGACTGCTTCGGTTTATGCGGGAAAAAACGGTTTCATCTGGAAGGAAACACAAGATGGGCATCGACAAACAAAGCGAGATCGTGGCGAATCTACAGATTGGGCCAACGGATCTGGGAATGGTGCGGATTTATGTTGAAGGCGAAGGCGTCGATCTGCCGCTGGATTTCGACCCTGAAGAGGCCGAAGAAATCGCCGAAGAGCTGATGGCCGCTGCGGCGACCGCGCGGGCAATGGGGGACGGCAAAGGCAAGGGCGGCAAAAAACGCTAACCCATAAAACGGGGCGGGTGTTATCCGAACCGAACAGCGGGGGATGGGTCGCGCAGCGCTTGCAGCCGCTGTGCTGCGGTGCGCGCAAAGCCTTGCGTTAAAACTTTGCGCCGCGCCCCTGCCAGCTTGGCCTCGGGGGCCATGCGAATAATCTCTGCGTCATAGCTGTCGGCAAAGATCAGCCCGGTTTCATCGGGCAGCAATTCGGTTGGAAAATCGGCATCCACCGCCCAGAAAAACCGGTCGCACCACTCCAGATACCCCTGCCATTTCTGGTCCGACTGAAAATCGGCGCGCGAGGATTTGCATTCCACCACCCAAATCTCGCCTTTCGGGCCAAGCGCTATGACATCAACCCGCAAGCCCGAAGCCGGCACAAATTCCTCGATCGTCACGAAATTATGGGTCTTCAGATGCCTGCAAACCCCACGCGCAAGGCGCTGCCCCGGCGCCAAAGGCGCAGGCGGCGGTATCGCGCGATCCGGGGCAAATTCAGTCATGGTCAAATCTTTCAGAATGGCTTGCAAAACAGCATGAACGAAGAGTGAACATATTTCAAGCACGCTGTCTTAAGGTCTTTTCGGCCCGCCACATTCCGTTTGCAAAACCCGCTTGACTTAAAGTTACTCCAACCCGGTAGCTTAAAAACCCCAAGATCGAGCAGGCTGAAAGGATCGAACATATGCGCAGTGCCGAGGCCGCGACCACCAGTGGCCTGAACGCGCAGAATCCCAGCAGCCGCAGCGCAAAGGAGAAAAGATATGACAAAGACTTTAATCGTGACCGGTGCGAATACCGGGTTGGGCCTGTCGATTGCCATCGCAGCCGCACAGGCCGGGTTCAAGACCTATGCGACAATGCGCAATCTGGACAAGCGCACAGCGTTACAGACGCAGGCGGCGGTGGCGGGCGTCACCACGCTGCAATTGGATGTCGAGGACACCGCCAGCGTGCAGGCTTGCGTGGCTGAAGTCATGGCGCGTGACGGCCATATTGATGCCTTTGTGGCCAACGCCGGTATGGGCTTTGCCCGCGCGACCGAACAAACGACAGAAGCTGAAATTGCAAAGGTGATGGATGTGAATTTCATGGGGCTGGTGCGTTGCGTCAAAGCGGTTTTACCGCATATGCGCGCCGCACGCTCTGGCCGCATTTTGGCGGTGTCTTCAGTCGGTGGCTTGGTGGGTCAGCCTTTCAATGAGGTGTATTGCGCCTCAAAATTTGCGATGGAAGGCTATATGGAAAGCCTTGCAAGCTATGTCGGGCCTGCGTTTGGGTTGCATTTCAGTTTGCTGGAACCGGGCGGGATTTCGTCCGAATTCGTCGCGCGCGCATTGAAACAGATCGAAGGAAGTGGCGGCTTTTTGCAAGATGAGTATTTGCCGATTTTGCAAAAATATATGAGCACAAGGCAAAGCCGCAGCGAAGGCGTCTTTCAAACACCCGAAGACGTGGCGGCGGTGGCGCTGAAATGCCTGACAATGGCAAAATCGCCGATCAGGCTGCGCAGCTCGACTTGGGCCGAAAACTTCAGTAATTTCAAGACGGTGGGTGACCCGGACGGGCTAAAACAACAAGCCGCCGTGGTCACCGAAATGCTGGGTGGTTTTTGACATATGCGGCAGGTCATAGTTGCTGACCTGCCCCACCTTGCGTGATAGAATATGCTGGATTTCGGCTTTAAAAACCGCTCGGCTGTTATCCAACCGATCACCGTTGGGCGCGCGCGCTATCTTGGCCAGCGGCCATGACCAGATCGATGACAGCGGCAATCGATGGGTTGTGCACCAATTCGTCATGTCGGTGAAATCTCAAAGGAAGTGCTCTTGCACAAGCTGCAACACAGGCTTATCTTAAGAATTGGCAGTTACTGCTCGGTTCGTGATCAGCCCTTTTCCAGTGGCCGATAAGCATCTCCGAGGCAGCTGGCACTGTCTGGGTCCTGGCCCTGATATCTGGCGACCACCTGAACACTCAGGCTCTCGGGAAATTCAAGCAGACACGGCTGCTGCGGTTACTGCCACTCACCGCCCTTGGTTAACCCCGCTTGGCCCTAACCGGCACGGCCACCCGTTGCGGCGCGCGGCTGCCCCCCACGGGCCCGTCGTCCGGTTCCGCCATGCGCATGATCGCAATCGCAAATTGCACCCCTGCAAAGACCGAGCCATGCGCGACCACCATCATCACAAACGCCAGCCAACCCAGCTCTGTTTCCAGCACCAGATGCCGCAAGCCGCCAACATCCAAAGCGACAAATCCGGTCACGAAAGCCAGCGCCACAGCAAAGCCGATGGCGACCTGTATGATATAAAGGCGGATCAGTTTCGGCATTTCACCCTCCAACATCTGATATGTCGCAGCGTAGCACCCGTTGCGGTCTGGAACAGTGCCAAGGCGTCGCAGTGGCGAATTATGGCTCAAGCGGCGCAAAGACCAAAATATGCCCGGATCCCGTTAACGTCAGCCTGTCGCTTTCCAGATCAATCCGGTCCATGATCGCCAAAAGGTCGAAATACAAGTTTTCGGCCATTAAATCAGCACAGGCCATTTTGGTTGACGCAACCGGGCCAAGCTGAAAGTTGGGGGCCTCATACAGCAGGTCACCAAAATAGCGATTGCAGGGGGCTTTGCCAGAGGCCCTGCCCGGCTCTGACAAATCCAGCGTCGCCGAGAACGCAACCGCCGTGCTGTCAATTTCGGTCAGCAACCATTGCGTGTCAGAGATGTCGGCCTGTGCGGGGTGTGCAAATGCAAGGGCGATCATCAGCGCAAGGTTTCTCATTTCAATGTCCATTTCTATTGGTCTTGAAGTAAGACGTCCCAAAAGCATGTAACGCGGCACAAGGTCGGAGTCTCAAAACGCTTCGGGTTTGGCCTCACGGGCCATATGATCCAGCACCGCATTCACGAATTTAGGCTCTTTGCCATCGGGAAAAAAGGCTTTGGCGACATCGACATATTCATTGATGACAACCTTGGGCGGGGTTGGCATTTCGACCAATTCCGCCCCTGCCGCCCGAAACAAAGCGCGCAACACCGGGTCAATCCGGTCAATCGGCCATTTCGCCACCAGCCCGCGGTCCGTCATCTGATCGATCCGGGCTTGGCGGTTAATGGCATGGTTCAAAATGGCGCGGAAATGCTTGCTATCGCCCTCCGCCATCTCATCGCCTTCATAGACCGCCCCAAAGCGATGCATTTCAAACTCGTGCTGCACGGTTTCAACCGTCTGGCCAGAGCTTTCCATCTGAAACAGCGCCTGCACAGCATAAAGCCGTGCGGCAGATTTCATCTGTTTCTTATCAGTGGTGCCAGACATGTTCGTTCTTTCAGGGTTGGTTCAAGCGCGGAAGCTGTCGTCGGGCGCGCGAAAGCCAATACCTTTGCGCGCACCCGCCCATTTGCGCGACAGCGCGATCAGATGCAAGGCCGCAGCAGCCGCCCCACCGCCTTTATTCTGGCCAGCCGGGTCGGCGCGCACTTCGGCCTGCGCCATAGTCTCGACCGTCAAGATGCCATTGCCGATGCAATAGCCCTGCAAACCAAGCAGCGAAATCGCCCGCGAGCTGTCGTTGCACACTGTCTCGTAATGCGTCGTCTCGCCCCGGATCACGCAGCCAAGTGCGACATAGCCATCGAATTGAGCCTGCCGTTCGGCCATCGCAATCGCTGTTGGCACCTCCAACGCGCCCGGAACCTCGATCAGTTCGACCTCTGCACCACAAGCCGCGGCCAAGGCTTTGGCCCCGGCGATTTGCTGGTCAGCGATGTCTTTATAATACGGCGCGATGACGATCAGCAGTTTGACAGGCTTGTCAAACTTGGGCAGCGGCAACGTATAATGGGTATCTGCAGAGGCCATAGCTCAACCTTTCGGAATGATGTGGGCTTTCGGAATGATACGAGTGCCGGTGATGGTCAGGCCGTAGGCATCCAGGCCCACCACTTTGGGTTTCGGCGAATTGGTCAGCAAGACCAAATCCTTGATCCCCAGCGAAGACAGGATCTGCGCGCCCAAGCCATATTGCCGCAAAATCTGCGGGCTGGCTTCGGTATCCGAGACCATCTTCATATGCAGATCGCGCAGCAAGACCAATGCGCCGCGCCCTTCGGTCGCGATCAGCTGCATCGCGTCACCAAATTCAGCGGTGCGGCCAGAGGCGCCAAGCCCCACCACATCCAAAAGCGGGTCCATCGTGTGCATCCGCACCAAAACCGGGTCCGGCGTTGTGATATCGCCTTTGACCAGCACGACATGCTCGGCTCCTTCGGTGTCATCGGTGTAAATCCGCATCACCCAATCGCCGCCAAATTCCGAGGTCACGACCGCCTCTGATGACACCCGCACCAGATTGTCATTGCGGCGGCGGTAAGCAATCAGATCGGAAATCGTGCCGATCCTCAGCCCGTGTTTTTGGGCAAAGCCAATCAGATCGGGCAACCGCGCCATGGTGCCGTCATCGTTCATAATCTCGCAAATCACGCCCGAGGGGTTCAACCCCGCCAGACGGCTGACATCGACGGCAGCTTCAGTATGGCCCGCCCGCACCAAAACCCCGCCATCGCGCGCGCGCAACGGAAAGACATGGCCCGGCGTTGCAATATCTTGCGCGTTTTTGCCTGCATCGATTGCAACGGCAATGGTCAAAGCCCGGTCGGCCGCCGAAATTCCGGTGGAAACCCCTTCGCGCGCCTCGATCGACAGCGTGAATGCGGTCTCGTGACGGCTGGAGTTTTTGGGGCTCATTAAAGGCAGGCCCAGCGCTTCGATCCGCGCGCCTGTCAGCGCCAGACAGATCAAGCCGCGCCCATGCATCGCCATAAAATTCACCGCTTGCGGCGTGCACATCTGCGCCGGGATCACGAGGTCGCCCTCATTCTCGCGGTCCTCATGGTCCACCAGAATAAACATGCGACCGTTGCGGGCGTCATCAATTATGTCTTCGATGGAAGAGATTGCAGCAGTGTATTCGGTGTCGTTCATCTGGCAGCCTCGCGTGTGATGTGCTTGCCAATACCGCGCCTGCGCTATGATTGCCAGAGGCCAGCGCCAAAGCCTATGCGTCAATCACCGCGTCGCATGCGCGCCAAAATAGCGATCGGCATCGATATAGCCTGCCAGCTTCCCCGCAGCGACCCAGTCACGTTCCATATGATAGGCCCCGATCAACACCGCCGCATCGCTTGGGGTCTTGCCCAAGGCCGCGCGAAGGGCTGCGCGCTGGCGGGTGAAACTGTCCAGAACATGCGGGCTGGGGTGAACTTCGTCCAGTTCCAGATCTGACATCGCATCCATCTGTAAAGGCGGCGTCACAAGACCGATGCGCAGGGCATTGATATCCCCCAGCCTATCGGCCCTGCTACGCAGAATGGCAGGTGCGCCCAATGCATTCGAGGAAAACAAAACCGCAACCACATCGCAGCCCGTTGCCGCCCGGATCCCCGCATAGGTGCGGTAGTCAAGACCCAGTTCAGCCGCGCGTTTCAACCGCCCGCGTAAAATCTCGATCGGGATATGTGGCATCAAAGCCGCGCGCGCGGTCGTCCAGCACTGTTTGCGCCAGCTTGTGCCCGGCTCCATCGTAGGGCCTTTGTTGTGACCTATCGTCATTGTGGCTCCATCCTTAGACGTTTGCGCAGTGCCGCGCTTTACTGGCCCCAATCGCGCAATCTGGCGACGTAGCGCGCCATCGTATCAATCTCTAGATTGACGCTATCGCCCAACGCAACCGCGCCCCATGTCGTCGCAGCCTGCGTGTGCGGTATGAAATTGATGCCAAAATCAGTGCCATCCACCTCGTTCACGGTCAACGAGGTGCCATTCAACGAGACCGAGCCCTTGGGGGCAATAAACCCCGCCAAGCTATGCGGCGCGCGGAAGGTGACGCGGGTGCTATCGCCCTCGCTGCGGAGGGCGATAACCTCTGCCAGCCCATCGAC
>JBLIGH010000089.1:0-9953 GCA_047636855.1 Pseudorhodobacter sp. | reverse complement strand
ACTTGGCATTAAACGCCAAAATCAACTGCTCTGCCGTGCCGGCAAAGTTTGCAGCGACGGCTGCCAGCGCGGTTTCCGCCGCGGCAGGGCTGGCAAGGCTGCAAAGAACGGCAAGGAGGCGAAGCATTTCGGGGGCCCTTTGTGGCGTGGCTTGCAATATTGCGCTGCCTTGGGGGCGGGGCAAGGGCTAGTTTGCGGACAGGGCGGCGAGGGGGCTTGGCTTTTGCGGCGAGGGCGCGCAAAAGGAGCCGTCAATTTTTGGGGGCAGGCAGATGGTGCAGCGGTTCGGCTTTGAGGTGAAGGCGACGGATGGTCGCGCGCGGCAGGGCGTTATTTCGACCCCACGTGGCGAGATACGCACACCCGCCTTTATGCCGGTTGGCACGGCTGCGACGGTGAAAGCGATGCTGCCGGGGTCGGTGCGCGAAACCGGGGCCGATATCTTGCTGGGCAATACCTATCATCTGATGCTGCGCCCCACTGCGGAACGGATTGCCGCCTTGGGTGGTTTGCATAAATTCATGAATTGGGAACGGCCAATCTTGACCGATTCCGGTGGGTTTCAGGTCATGAGTCTGTCTGGCCTGCGCAAGCTGACCGAAGAAGGCGTACGCTTTTCCAGCCATATCGACGGCTCTAAACATATGCTGTCGCCCGAACGCTCGATGGAAATTCAAAAGCTTTTGGGCTCTGACATTGTGATGTGCTTTGACGAATGCCCGGCGCTGCCTGCCACCGATGCCGAGGTTGCAAAATCGATGCAACTTTCGATGCGTTGGGCGCAGCGGTCGCGCGATGCGTTTGGCGACAGGCCGGGCCATGCGCTGTTTGGCATCATGCAAGGCGGCGTTACGCCAGAGCTGCGTGCCGAAAGTGCGCAAGCGCTGCGCGGCATCGGTTTTGACGGCTATGCCATCGGTGGCTTGGCCGTGGGCGAGGGGCAAGAGGCGATGTTTGGCGTGCTCGACTATGCTCCCGCGATGTTGCCCGAAGACCGCCCGCGCTACCTGATGGGCGTCGGCAAACCCGATGATATCGTGGGCGCGGTCGAGCGCGGCGTCGACATGATGGATTGCGTGCTGCCGTCGCGGTCGGGCCGTACCGGGCAGGGTTGGACGCGGCGCGGGCAGGTCAATCTGCGCAATGCCCGGCACAAGGACGATCCACGCCCGCTGGATGCGGATTGTGGCTGCCCGGCCTGCCTGAATTACTCGCGTGCTTATCTGCACCATGTCGTGCGCTCGGACGAAATAATCGGCTCTATGCTGCTGACATGGCACAATTTACGCTATTATCAGGACCTGATGGCGGGCCTTCGGGCGGCGATTGGGGCCGGGGCTTTGGCGGCTTTCGTTGCCGATTTCCACCAAACGCGTGCCCAAGGCGATATAGAGCCGCTGTGACGAACTGATGGCTTTCGCGGCGGCGGTGCTTGCGCTAGGTCTAGGCGCATGGAATTGCGCGTAACCGATCTTGCCGTTGCCCGGGGCGGGCTGACCGTTCTGGAGGGCGTCAGCTTTGATTTGCCCGCGGGTCAAGCGTTGGTGCTGCGCGGGCCGAATGGGATTGGCAAAACCACGCTTTTGCGCACGATCGCTGGGTTGCAGCCTGCGCTTGCAGGGCGGATCTTGGTCGAGGCTGACGCGGTTGCCTATGCCGCCCATGCCGATGGGTTGAAATCAACCCTGACGGTGACGGAAAATCTGGCGTTTTGGGCCGCCATCTATGGCACGGACCGGATTGAGGTGGCGCTAGAGCAGATGAACCTTATGGGGTTGCGGGACCGATTGGCGGCAAACCTGTCAGCGGGGCAAAAGCGCAGGCTTGGCTTGGCGCGTTTACTGGTGGCAGGGCGGCCGATTTGGTTGCTGGATGAGCCGACCGTTTCGCTGGATACGGCATCCGTGGCGCTGTTTGCAGGTGTTGTGCGGGGGCATTTGGTGGCGGGCGGATCTGCGCTGATGGCAACCCACACTGATCTGGGACTTGCCGAGGCCGAATCGTTGGACCTGTCACCGTTTCAGGCCCGAAGCCCAAGCCAAGGCGGCAGATCAGACGATTTTGATGCCGCATTCGGTGGGGATTTCGCATGATCGCGCTGTTGTTTCGGGATTTGCGTTTGGCAGTGCGGGCGGGCGGAGGCTTTGGCCTTGGGCTTTCATTCTTCCTTTTGGTCGCGGTGCTGGTGCCGCTTGGGGTCGGGCCCAATAGCACAACCTTGTCGCTGATAGCGCCGGGAATCGTCTGGGTCGGTGCTTTGCTGGCCTGTCTGCTCAGCCTTGATCGGATCTTCGCGCTGGATTTCGAGGACGGCTCGTTGGATCTGTTGCTGATCGCTCCGATCCCGCTGGAAGGGGTTGTTGCAGTCAAAGCACTGGCCCATTGGATGGTAACAGGCTTGCCCCTGACACTGGCCGCCCCGGTTTTGGGCGTTTTATTGAATTTGCCTGCCGCAGGATATGGCTGGCTGGTTTTATCGCTTTTGCTGGGAACCCCTGCTTTATCGGTGATTGGGGCCTTTGGGGCAGCATTGACAGTGGGACTGAAGCGCGGCGGATTGCTGCTGAGCCTATTGGTGCTGCCGATGTATCTACCGACATTGATTTTTGGCGCCGAAGTGGTGAAACGCGGGGCCGAAGGGCTTGCGGTCGCGACACCATTGGCACTGCTTGGCGGCATAACGGCGGGGGCTGCGGCATTACTGCCCTTTGCATCGGCCATGGCGATCCGTATGAACTTACGGTGAAGAGGCTTTGTCAGAACTTGTCGCGAAACTTGGGAAAGATTAGCTAACCGATATGTCACTTTGGGAATATGCAAATCCGCAGAAGTTTATGCGCGTCACGACCGTGGCCTTGCCATGGGTGACCGCGCTGTCGGCGACATGTCTGATCGTCGGGCTGATCTGGGGGTTTTTCGGTACGCCGGACGACTATAAACAAGGCTCTACGGTCAAGATCATCTATCTGCATGTACCCGCCGCGATGATGGCAATCAATGCCTGGGTCATGATGTTGGTGGCATCGCTGATCTGGTTGATCCGCCGGCATCATGTCTCGGCGTTGGCCGCACGAGCGGCCGCCCCGGTTGGGCTGACCTTCACAGTGATCGCACTTGTGACAGGGGCGATTTGGGGGCAACCGATGTGGGGAACCTGGTGGGAATGGGACCCGCGATTGACGTCTTTCCTGATCTTGGCGCTGTTTTACATGGGATATATAGCGCTTTGGGCGGCAATCGATAATCCCGATACGGCAGCAGATCTGACAGGGGTTTTGTGTATCGTAGGCTCGGTCTTCGCGCTTTTAAGCCGCTATGCGGTGAATTTTTGGAACCAAGGCCTGCATCAGGGCGCGTCGCTGTCTTTGGATGAAAAAGAAAACGTGTCGGATGTCTATTGGTTTCCGCTTCTGGTCTGTATCGCGGGGTTTGTTTTGCTGTTTTTAACATTGGTCCTGCTGCGAACCCGAACTGAAATTAGGGCGCGCCGATTGGCATCCCTCTTGGCACGCGAGCGGATGTGATGATGCCAGATCTTGGAAAATACGCCGGAACGGTGCTGACGTCTTATGCAGCGTCAATCGCACTGATTGTAGCGCTTGTTATGCTCAGTCTTTGGCAAAGTGCTAAAATTCGCAAAGCGCTGCGCGAGGTCGAAACACGGCAGGGGAAAGACAATGGTTAAAGTGTTGATGATTATGCCACCCGTTCTGTTCGCCGGACTGGCGACGCTGTTTTTGATCGGGATGAACCGCGATAACCCAGATGAGCTGCCATCCGCTTTCGAAGGCAAACAGGCCCCTGAAGTGCAGTTGACATCTTTGGGCGACGAGACCGTTTTTACCGATGCTGATTTGCGTGCACCGGGCGTCAAGCTGGTGAATTTCTGGGCCAGTTGGTGCGCACCTTGCCGGGCGGAACATCCTTTGCTGGAGACATTGAAAGACGAAGGAATTAAGATTTACGGCGTCAATTACAAAGATCGCGCTAAAGACGCTTTGGGGTTTTTGGCGGAACTGGGCAACCCTTACGCATCCATCGGTGCCGACGCAGGGCGTATGGCGTTGAATTGGGGCGTCTACGGTGTTCCCGAGACCTATGTCATTGACGGGCAGGGTCGCGTTGTACTGCGATTTGCCGGACCGATTTCAGCCAGAGAGCTAGAGCGCACGATCCGCCCTGCAATCGCTAAAGCCAGCGAATAAAGCGCCTGCTGCGGGCGGGACCACATCTTTTAAAATTTGGCTTGGGGCGGTGTGATCCGCTAAATCAAATGATGCAGCAGCATCAGGGTACCAACCCCCAAGAGTGCTTCTACCCATGGCGATGCGGGCGCAGGTTTGACCCGCGCGCGCGGCCTCTAGGCGCTTGTCGATGAAGGTCGAAGTGTTTTGAGATCGGTTTCGCAATTCTAAACCTCCGTCGGTTTTCATCAAACTGCCCGAAAAAGGTTAATCAATCGCTTTGCGTATTGCGGCGCTATCATGGCAAGCAAAAACGCCCCCGGTGTCGTACCGAGGGCGCATAGGGTTTTACCAGAAAAAAGAAATGGTTACGCTTTTGCAAGATCGCGCAGCACGTAGTGCAACACGCCGCCATGCTCGACATATTCTTTTTCAATCGCCGTATCGATCCGGCATTTCAATTGGATCGTTTTGACTTTTCCATCCGGATAAGTGATCGTGCATGGCACTTCGCTCAGCGGTTTCAGATCCCCTTCCAACCCTTCGATTGTGACCAGTTCGTCACCGGTCAAAGCAAGCGATTTGCGGGTCTCGCCATTGGTGAATTCGAAAGGGATAACCCCCATGCCAACAAGGTTCGAACGGTGGATACGCTCAAACGTTTCTGCGATGACGGCTTTTACGCCAAGCAGGGCCGTGCCTTTGGCAGCCCAGTCACGCGAAGACCCTGCGCCATATTCGATACCGCCGAAGATGACCAACGGGGTGCCCGCCTCTTTATAGGCCATCGCGGCGTCGTAGATCGAGGTCTGTGCGCCATCGGGGCCTTTGGAATAGCCACCCTCAACACCGTCCAGCATCTCGTTCTTGATGCGGATATTGGCGAAGGTGCCACGCATCATGACTTCATGGTTGCCGCGACGCGCACCGTAAGAGTTGAATTCGCGCGGTGACACTTGGCGATCCACCAGGTATTTCCCGGCAGGTGTGTTCTCTTTGAACGAGCCAGCAGGCGAGATGTGGTCGGTGGTGATCATATCGCCAAGCAAGACCAGAATCCGTGCGCCTTTGACATCCGAAATCACGCCGGGATCTTTGGACATGCCGCGGAAATAGGGTGGGTTCTGGATATAGGTCGAGGTCGAAGGCCAATCATAGGTTTCGCTATCTGGCGTCTTCACAGCCTGCCACTTTTCGTCACCTTTAAAGACATCCGCGTATTTTTTGAGGAAAGCGGCCCGGGTTACGGTGCTTTCCACCAATACCGCGATTTCTTGATTGGTCGGCCAGATATCTTTCAGATAGACGTCCTGCCCGTCGGACCCTTGGCCCAAAGGTTCGGTTGTCAGGTCGATATTCATGTCGCCGGCAAGCGCATAGGCCACGACCAGTGGCGGTGAGGCGAGGTAGTTGGCGCGAACATCTGGCGAAATCCGACCTTCAAAGTTTCGATTGCCCGACAAAACAGCGGTTGCAACCAGATCCCCTTCGTTAATCGCAGCCGAAATCTCGGTCTGAAGCGGGCCGGAGTTGCCGATACAAGTGGTACAGCCATAGCCAACAAGGTTGAAGCCAATCGCGTCCAGATCTTCTTGCAGGTTTGCGGCCTCCAGATATTCGGACACGACCTGCGAACCGGGGGCCAGCGAGGTTTTCACCCATGGCTTGCGGTTCAGACCCAACGCGCGCGCCTTACGGGCGACAAGTCCCGCGCCGATCATCACATAAGGGTTCGAGGTATTGGTGCAAGAGGTGATCGAGGCGATCACAACCTTGCCTGAATGCATTGTGTAGTCTTCCCCAGCGACAGCCACTTCCTTGCCCATCGGACGCTTGAAGGTGGTTTCCATTTCCTTGGCGAAACCGGCCTTAGAATCGGTCAGCTTCAGGAAATCTTGCGGACGTTTGGGGCCAGAAATCGCAGGCACGATTGTGCCCATATCCAGTTCCAACGTGTCGGTATAGATCGGTGCGTAATCGGCATCGCGCCACATGCCATTGGCTTTGGCATAGGCCTCGACCAGTTCAATACGCGCTTCGTCGCGGCCG
Organism: Pseudorhodobacter sp.; assembly: GCA_047636855.1. GTDB lineage: Bacteria > Pseudomonadota > Alphaproteobacteria > Rhodobacterales > Rhodobacteraceae > Pseudorhodobacter. The sequence goes on along the minus strand of JBLIGH010000089.1, from coordinate 3,720 downwards.
GTATTGCGCAGATAACGAATGGTTTCGGTGTCGATTGGGAAGAAACCACAGGTCGCACCATATTCCGGGGCCATGTTCGCGATGGTGGCACGGTCAGCCAAAGGCAACCGGTCAAGCCCGTCGCCGTAAAATTCAACAAATTTACTGACAACGCCTTTTTGGCGCAACATCTGGACGACCTTCAGGACCAGATCGGTGGCTGTAGTGCCTTCGACCATGGTGCCGGTCAGCCTAAAGCCGACAACCTCAGGGATCAACATCGAGACCGGCTGACCCAGCATCGCGGCTTCCGCTTCGATGCCGCCTGCGCCCCAACCCAAAACGGCCAGGCCGTTGACCATGGTTGTGTGGCTGTCTGTGCCAACCAGCGTGTCAGGATAGGCGACGTCAATGCCGTTTTGGTCTTTGTCAGTCCAGACCGTCTGTGACAGATATTCCAGGTTCACCTGATGGCAAATACCGGTTCCGGGTGGCACAACGCGGAAATTGTTAAACGCGTTCTGGCCCCATTTCAGGAAGGTATACCGTTCAATATTACGCTCGTATTCGCGGTCGACGTTCATTTGGAACGCGCGTGGATTGCCGAATTCGTCGATCATGACGGAATGGTCAATGACCAGATCAACAGGGGCCAAGGGATTGATTTGTTGTGCGTTTCCGCCCAAACCAATGATTCCATCACGCATAGCGGCAAGGTCAACCACGGCAGGAACACCGGTGAAATCCTGCATCAGCACCCGCGCGGGGCGGTATGCGATTTCGCGAGGGTTGCGGCCCCCATTGGTGCCCCATTCAGCGAACGCCCGGATGTCATCCACCGAAACGGTCTTGCCATCTTCAAAGCGGAGCATGTTCTCGAGCACAACCTTGAGACAGGCCGGGAGTTTCGAAAAATCCCCCAATCCGGCTTCTTGTGCGGCGGGAATGGAATAATAGGCGATGGTCGCGCCTGCCGCAGTTAACGTGCGGCGGGTCTTTGTGCTGTCATGTCCAACGGTGACGGTCATTTTGGCCTCCTGGCTAGGACGTAAAAATCTCTGGCTTCCCCATGGTAATGCCCAATCGAGCCCGGAAAAACAAGGGGGTGTTATGCTTATGTATACAATTGTATGCCGAAAACCAGCCTCACTTAAAGGGGTTTCTGTGATTTTTCACGTGGTGGTGGGGCATAAGTAACATAGGCTCGCAAAACCTTGATTGGCACAGCAAACCCGTTTTGATTAAGTGTAAGAAATCAAGAGGAACAGGAAGCAAACCGATGAGAAAGATTGTCACGGCCACCTTAGGGGTTTGGCTGGCTATTGCTGGGCCATTAATGGCGCAAAGCCAAGAGGCCGTTGTGGTCGAACTTTACACGTCGCAGGGTTGCTCTTCTTGCCCGCCTGCTGATGCGCTTCTTGCAAAACTCACCGAAGATCCGCGCGTTATCCCCCTCGCGATGCATGTGGATTACTGGGATTACCTTGGCTGGAAAGACAAGTTTGCCAATGCAAAATTTACGGCGCGGCAAAAAGCCTATGCTCATCACGCCCGTGAGCGGATGATTTACACGCCGCAAATGGTTATCGGGGGACGTGCCCGGATCGTGGGAAGCCACGCATCCGAAATGAAAAGCGCCATTGACGCAGAAGTGTCAGCGACAAAGCAAGTACAGCTAAATTTGACACGCAGCGACGGCAAGGTAGTGATTGTTGCAAATCCCGTCGCAGGGCTCGACATGGATTTGATCGTACAACTTGTTCGATACAAAAAGTCTGAAAGCGTAGCGATTAATCGTGGTGAAAACAAAGGTAAAACAATAACTTACCATAATATCGTGACGTCGTGGCAGCAACTGGCCAACTGGAATGGACGCGCGCCACTGACGTTGGAGGCTGCGGCTGAAGGTGCGGATCCCGTGGTGGTTATCATTCAAGCCGAAGGACCGGCCGAGATTGTTGCCGCAGCACAATTGCGCTAAGACATACCGAAATTACTTGGGTCCGCGCACTGCTGGGGTGCGGATTTTGTTTAACTTTTTGCTTGAATGCTTCCAGCGTCGATGAATCCAAAACCACTGATCCAAATGTTGCCGGGCAAGATTTTCGAGGCTGTCATTTAACGCCTGCGTCATCACTTCGGGGGTAGTGTGGGGGATTGGCGCTTCGATGATAATATCAAAGTCCAGGCCGTTTTCTTTCCTGACACCATAGGTCGGCACCACAAGGGCGTTGTATTTCAAGGCCAATTCGGCTGCGGAAAGCGCTGTCATTGCTGGGGCGCCAAAAAAGGTTAGCTGCGAGCCTGCGGTCATGGCTTGGTCCATCAACAACCCCAACATTCCGCCAGAGCGTAAAAAACGCACCATATTCGCCAGACCTTGCCTGCCACGCGGAAAAACCGGTTGGCCGATGCGCGAGATGGCTTGAACGTAATGCGCATTGAAATCGGCATCGGCCATCGGGCGGTAAAGCGCGCCGACATTGTACCCTCTGGCGATCAAGGCGGCACGGCTGGCATCGTAATTACCGAAATGCCCGGTCACCAAAATGACGGGGCGGCCCGCTTCACTTGCCTCGTCCAAAGCGGCCAAGCCCTCGCCCTTTAAAGGTTCGGCAATGGCGCGTTGCACAAATTCAGCACCCGAATAGATTTCAATCAATGTCCGGCCAACATTTGCAGGGACAGCGCGCATCAGCCGCCGAATTTCGGCCTCTGGCATATCGGGCATCACCAAGTTCAGATTGTCGCGAACCCGTTTGTCGTAGCCTGCGATCGGTGCGATGATACGGGACATAACCCAGCCGCAAAGCGGGACACGCCACCGATAAGGCAGCACCAAAAGGCCGGAAATCAAGCCTTTTAGCGCAATATTTTGTATCCGATCGCTTAATTTTCTGGTTCGGTTTTCTGACATTTGTCCAATTCCAAGGACACATCCGGCCCGGCTTTCTAATGTCAGACTTAAGGTCATGGGGCAATGACCACAAGCCGGGGCTGCCTATTTGGATCGGTCGAAAAGCGCGGGCAAATTGGTTGTGAACCTTGGTGCAGCCGGTCCCGTTCGGTCAGTCTTCGGGTTGGATCAAGACAACCTCGCCAGAAGCCTCTAACTGTCGGATTGCGGCAACCACCTGTGTCATTGCCGCCTCGGCATCTTTCTCTTTCACCTTGCCTCGGCCTTCCATCTCTTCGCGCAAGCCTTGCGCCATGCGTTGCGAGAGATTGTTAAGCAAGAAATCGGCTGTTGCCGCAGTGTCTGGTGCCGTCATCGCCGCCGTCAGCGCGGTGATAAGGTTGGGTTGATCGACGATCCGGATGAGTTTTGGCACATCGCGCGGATTGAGACGCGCCGGGATATGCACAAAGGTGAAAATCGCGCGGCGCACCAATTCGGCAAAATCGGCGTCATCTTGTTCAAGCCCTGCCAAAACCTCGTCTCGGGTAATTTGAGGGGCGTTGTTCAAGATGGCACCGATCCGTTCCACCGGGCCTGCATCAAAGGCGCGCGCGGGTTGTGTATCCAGCTGCGCGGCCAGCGAAAGACCGATGCGGCGCACCGTTTCGGGGTCAACATTTCCGGTCAGCGAGACGGCATAGGCCACACGCCGTGCTTTTTCGCCCGGTAATTTCCCCAATAATTCCGCCGCCTTGGAAACCGGCAGCTTAGAGAGCATGACAGCGGCGACCTCGACACTTTCTTCTTCCAAAACCGGGCGCAGGCGGTCGATTGGCAAGGCC
>JBLIGH010000088.1:0-10097 GCA_047636855.1 Pseudorhodobacter sp. | reverse complement strand
GGATGAGGCGGCGCAGATCATGGAATATTCTGCCAAGCTGGAAGATCAGCAGACAGAATTGACCCGTACTGCGGGGCAATTGCGTGAAGCCAATGAGAAGCTTACGCAGCTTTCCGTTCAAAAAGATGCCTTCCTCAGCCAAATCAGCCACGAACTGCGCACGCCGATGACATCGATCCGCGCGTTTTCCGAGATCATCACCGAAGGCGATCTGCCTGACGGCGTGGTCGCGAAATATGGCGGGATCATCCATGCCGAGGCGAAGCGATTGACGCGGCTGTTGGACGATCTTTTGGACCTGAGCGTCTTGGAAAGCGGCAGCGTGCAACTGAACCTTGGGTTGTCAAGCCTGCGCGAAATGATTGATCGCGCGCTTGCAGCGGCCAGTCACACCCGGCCCGAACGATCGTTTGTGCTCCACCGCGACTTGCCGGGCGAAGAGATTTTCTTGCGCACCGATAGCGACAGGTTAACGCAAGTCTTTATCAACCTGATTTCAAACTCGCGGAAATATTGCGACGCCAAAACACCAGAGCTGCGGATCGCTGTTCGGCGCAAAGGCGGGCGCATCACGGTGGATTTCATCGATAATGGCTCGGGTATTCCGAAAATCAATCAGGCGCTGATTTTCGAAAAATTCGCGCGACTGACGGATCAGACACGGGCCGGGGGCGCAGGGCTTGGCCTTGCGATCTGCCGCGAGGTTATGGCCAACTTGGGCGGCACAATCGCCTATTTGCCGGGGCAAAAGGGCGCCGCTTTCCGCGTGACACTGCCATTGCGCCTAGGGCCGAAGGGCTGAACCTTGGCCGCGCCGATCAGCGCCTGCGGCTGCTGCGGGCGTTGGCAGCACCTTGCACGGTGATATCGGAAATGCCTTCAAGTTGGAAATTCGTCAAGAATGCCGCGACTGTAATCTCGCGTGATTGCGGCGTGGATGCATCTGACACCTCTGTGGGGGGAAAGACCCGGAAATCATAGACGAGCCTTCCACCTTCCGCCGGCAGGGCCACCAGTTCTGCGTCCCAAAACCCTTGGGTCTGCGGCAAGCCTGTGGCGCGAACAATCACGCCACCTTGCAGTCTTTCCAAGGTCAATTCTGTGACCGAAGCCACCAAAGACCGTGGATCTGCGGGGGCTTCTAATATGGGCGAGGGCAGGACGACTTCTTGCGAGCTACCGAACCAGTTGAACGGATTCAGCCGCGAAGAGCCGATAGAGCCACAGGCCCCCAACACCAAAGTGGCACAGATTGCAGCGATCAGCGGTTTTTTCATGCCCGTCCCCAGTTTAACTCTCCCCCTTGGGTAGCTGATAGAGCGACGTTTGAAAAGCGTTTGATGGCATCGTGTCGCAGCAATGACGCTGGACCTTGCTGTGCAGAGTGCTTAGGTCTGATGCAAAATGATATCGGAGCCTAAACTATGGCAAGCGCCGCCTTTGAAGACCTCGCAGAAACCTTTGAATTCCTCGACGATTGGGAAGACCGTTACCGGCATGTGATCGACATCGGCAAGGCAATGCCCGCCTTGGATGCTGCCTTCAAAGTCCCCGCAACAAAGGTGGAAGGCTGTGCCAGCCAAGTTTGGCTGCGCCCGATTCCCGCAGACGGGCTTTACAATTTTGAAGGCGAAAGCGACGCGATGATTGTGCGCGGGCTGATCGCCGTGTTGCACGCGCTTTATGCGGGCGTCGCATTGGCTGACATTGCCGAAATTGATGCTGCAGCAGAGCTTGGCAGGCTGGGATTGAACGAGCATCTATCGGCGCAACGCTCGAACGGGGTGCGTGCAATGGTCGAGCGGATACGCCTGACCGCAGCAGAGGCCGCAGCGCTTTAAAGCTGCTCTACCGCGACGTCTTCGGTCTCAAAAGCAAGGTGCCCTGCGATGGCGCTCAAGTCTGCGGGTGGATTTGGGTAGGATACGACAGCGTCTTTGATCGTGCCGTTTGGGGACACGATCGAAAAATACTCGGCTTCCCCCTTCAGCGGGCAGGGGGTTTGCTTTTGGCTTTGCTCTAAAAACACCATGGCGATATCGGCGCGGGGGAAATAAATGACAGGGGCTGCGTCGCCTTCGGTCAACTCCATCGCATTGCGGCTTTCACCCAAAACGGCACCATGGGCGCGCAAGACCCAAATTCCATTGGCTTTACGCAGTTTTATATCATCGCTCATCGCGGCTCCTTTGGGTGGAAAAGGGGGTGTGGCTTTCACCTTATCGCAAGCGCATACGGAAATTATAACGAAAATGTTATTAAAGTGGCGCTGTCGCCTGATCGAGCCACTTTGTCGCAGCGCCCGACAGGCGCGGCCCGATTTTTTCACGAGTGGTTTGATGATAGGTGTTCAGCCAGTCCCGTTCGCCGGGGGACAGTCGTGCGGTATCGATCAAGCGGCGATCCAACGGCACATAGGTCAGGGTCTCGAACGCATATTGGGCGCGATTATCGCCCATCGCGGCGGCTTCCACCACGACAATCAGGTTTTCCAGCCGAATGCCAAAGGCACCCTCGCGGTAGTAACCCGGTTCATTCGACAAGATCATACCCGGTTGCAAGGGCACCTCGGACATGCGGCTAAGGCGCTGCGGGCCTTCATGCACCGACAAGAACGCGCCGACGCCGTGGCCGGTGCCATGGTCAAAATCCATCCCGGCAAGCCAAAGCGGGTAACGCGCCAAAGGGTCCAGATCACGCCCGGCAAGGCCTTTGGGCCAGCGAACACGGGACATCGCGATCATGCCTTGCAAAACAAGGGTATAGGCGGTTGAAGCCCCATCAGGCACTGGCCCAATCGCCATGGTACGGGTGATATCTGTGGTGCCGTCAACATATTGTGCGCCGCTATCGACCAGCAACAATTCACCGGGCGTGATGGGGCGGCTAGACGCCTCGGTCACCCGGTAATGCATGATCGCGCCATTGGCACCCGCGCCGCAGATCGTATCGAAACTGATGTCATGCAATTGGTTGGTGGCCCGCCGGTAACCTTCCAACGCCGTGACCACGTCAATTTCGGTCAAGCCAGCTTGCGGTGCTGTTACGTCCAGCCAACTCAGGAACTCGCACATCGCAGCACCGTCGCGCAAATGCGCTTCGCGTGTGGCTGCGATCTCGGCTTCTGTCTTGCAGGCCTTGGGCAAACGGCAAGGGTCGTCGCCCCAGTGGCAAGCAATTCCGGCTTGCGCCAATGCCGTGCTGACCGCGATAGGGGCCGTTGATTTATCGACCCGAACGGGTTCGGACAATTCAAGCAGAGCAGGCGCAAAGTCAGACGCAGGGCGCAAGGTCACGTCGGGGCCAAGATGGGCTTTCGTCGCTGCATCAAACTTGGCATCATCGGCAAAAAGCGTGACCCGTGCATCATCGTACAGCACGGCAAAACCCTGCAAAACCGGGATGCGCGGCACATCAGAGCCGCGGATATTCAAAAGCCAGCACAGGCTGTCGGGCAGCGTAATCACGCAGGCCTTTTGACCGGCGTGGCGCAAGACCGCAGCCAGATCACCACGTTTTTGTGCACTGGTTTTCCCCGCCAAAGCATCGGAATGCGCAAAGGCTTTGCCCAGCGGCGCCTGAGGTTGATCAGCCCAGACGGCATCGATGAAACTCGGTGTAGCCCTGAGGGTTACACCCGTTTCTTGCAAGGCTTTCTGAAGTTTCGCGATTTCGTCCGCTGTGTGCAGCCACGGGTCAAAACCGATGATTCCGCTGGGGCAATGTTGGGCAATCCAAGGGCCGGGCAACATCTCGGGCCATGGAACCGGTGTGAAATGCGCGAGGTCCACTTGACCCTTCACCTGCGTCCGGTAGCGACCATCGATGAAGACACCTGCAATTTCAGGCAGCACGACGCAAAAACCAGCCGAGCCGGTAAAGCCGGTCAGCCATAACAACCGCTCGTCGCGCGGGGCGACATATTCGCCTTGATGAGCGTCAGCGCGCGGAATGATAAACCCAGAAAGCCCATCTGCAGCAAGGGTTTGGCGCAGCTGCGCCAACCGGGCAGGGCCTTGGGTCGGGTCGCTTGTGGCCTCAAAGCTTTGCAGCATCAGCCGACCTTACGCATGCCCAAGACGCGGGCGCGCATTCGGGGGTCATTGTCAAAAAGCCCCGCAAGCTGTTCGGTCATTGCACCTGCCAATTGGTCGACATCGGTGATCGTCACGGCACGGTTATAATAGCGGGTCACATCATGGCCGATGCCGATTGCCAACAACTCGACCGCTTTGCGCTTTTCGATCATGGCGATGACGTCGCGCAGGTGTTTTTCCAAGTAATTCGCGGAGTTGACCGACAAAGTTGAGTCGTCCACCGGCGCACCGTCAGAGATAACCATCAAGATTTTGCGCTGTTCCCGCCGCGCCGTCATGCGCTTATGCGCCCATTCCAACGCCTCGCCGTCGATATTCTCTTTCAGCAAGCCCTCTTTCATCATCAGGCCCAGATTGGGCCGCGCCCGCCGCCAAGGGGCATCAGCCGATTTATAGATGATATGGCGCAGATCATTCAGACGGCCCGGTTGCTGTTCGCGCCCCGCCCCCAGCCAACGTTCCCGGCTTTGCCCACCTTTCCAGGCGCGTGTGGTAAAGCCCAAAATCTCGACCTTAACCGCACAGCGTTCCAAGGTGCGGGCCAAAACATCGGCGCAGATCGCAGCAATAGAGATCGGTCGCCCGCGCATAGAGCCGGAATTGTCCAACAGCAATGTCACGCAAGTATCGCGAAACTCGGTGTCTTTTTCTTGCTTGAACGACAGCGGCGTAGTGGGGTTGGCCACGACGCGGGCCAAGCGACCCGCATCCAAGGTGCCCTCTTCCAGATCAAACAGCCAGCTGCGGTTCTGCTGCGCCTGAAGGCGGCGTTGCAGCTTGTTGGCCAGTCGGGACACGGCGCCTTTCAAGGGGTCCAGCTGCTGGTCCAGATAGGCGCGCAGGCGTTCCAGCTCGACCGGTTCGGCCAGATCTTCGGCGCGAATTTCCTCATCAAATTCCGTGGAATAGACTTTGTAATTGGGGTCAGCATCAGAATAAGGCGCAGGCGGCGGCGGCTCTAGGGGCGCTTCGCCTTCGGGCATTTCGGCCTCTTCGCCTTGCTCCATGTCCGACATATCATCTTCAGAGACCTGCGCTTGGCTGGCGTCTTGCTGTTCTTCTTGGCTGCGTTCGGGCGAGGTGTCGGCGTCTTCGCCGTCATCTTCCTCATCGCCGCTGCTGTCTTGCTGCTGGTCGTCGTCTTGCTGCGCCTCATCGCCGGATTGGTCGTCTTCATCCTCGGTATCGGGGTCATCGCCCAATTGGTCGCCGTAGCCCAGATCTGCGATCAGTTTGCGCGCAAGCCGCGCGAAGGCCGCCTGATCTGCCAAAACATGATCAAGGTTCCCAAGGGTTTCGCTGCCATTTTCCTCGATAAATCCGCGCCACAGGTTCATGACGTTGTCCGCGCCTTTGGGCAGATCGCGCCCCGTGGCCAAGTGACGCACAAGGTATCCCGCCGCCGTGGCCAAAGGCACATCAGAGGCTTGGGTCACCTCGGCATAGCCTTTGCGCAAGGCCTCATAGCCGATTTTGGCGTCGATATTGCCAGCCGTGCCCGGCATGGTGCGCGCGCCCACCGCCTCGCAACGCGCCGCTTCCATCGATTCGTAGATTTCACGCGCAAGATTGCCCGTGGGTGCATAGCGATTGGCCGTCGCCTCGTTGTGGTACTTGCGGCGCAGCGCGAAGGCATCTGCAGTGCCGCGCGCCAGCATGACCTCGTCACGCGTCATGCGGCGCGACACTTGCGGCAAACGCACGCCCTCTTTGGTCATCCCCGAAGGGTCAACCGAGTAAGTGATTGTCATGTCCGGGTCATTGGCCATGACTTTGGTCGCCTCGGCCAAGGCTTTTTTGAACGGATCGGCGGGGTTGTCGCTTGGTTTTCTCAAAGGTTGATAAACCATCCCGAGAGGGAGAAAAGCAAGACAGAAAGTGCCGCAGTTACTGGCTTAGCAGCAGGCTTTCGCACCTGGTCAGGTGCAATTGGGCTTGTACTATGGCGTGATCTTGGCCGGAAGCGGCGGTGCGGAAGGCCGAACGATCCAAAAGCGCGCGTTGGGCCGCTTTCGCCTCGATGCGCAAGGCAAGGGCCTGGCGGGCTTCGATGCCGTTTGGCGCGGGTAGCACCGCATCAAGCAAGGCCGCAAACTGGTCGCGTTTAAGGGCCGCAGGGTCAGAGGCCGGACCATCCCAAAGCCAAAGATGCTCTGTCAGGGCGGAATAGCGCCCTGCGCAATCGGCGAATAGCTGGACCAAATCGGTGGCATGCGCATTCGGGGCTTGCAAAAGGCCAAGCAGGCAGGCGGCGAGATATGTTTTCAAACTGCCCATAAACAGCATGATAGCACGAAAATAATGATTAAAAAGTAATCAGTTTAAAAAATTATGCCATGATAGCTGCGAACTGAAAACGGCCAGAGGTGGAGCCTCTGGCCGTCTAAATCTTTGAAAGATTGGTTTAACCGCTTATTTCATCGCCATGGAGGCCGCGGATTCCGGCAGTTCTTCGGCAAAGCAGCGCTGGTAGAACTCGGCAACGGTCTGGCGTTCCAGCTCGTCGCATTTGTTCAAGAAGGTCAGGCGGAAGGAATAGCCGAGATTGTGAAAAATCTCGTTGTTCTGCGCCCAGGTGATGACGGTCCGCGGGCTCATCACAGTCGACAAATCGCCGTTCATAAAGGCCGTCCGCGTCAATTGGGCGACCGTGACCATCTGGCTGATGTTTTTGCGGCCAGCTTCGGTGTTGTAATGCGGGTTTTTCGACAGAACGATTGCAGCCTCGGCATCATGGCTAAGGTAATTCAGGGTGGAGACAAGCGACCAACGGTCCATCTGGGCTTGGTTGATCTGCTGTGTGCCGTGGTAAAGACCCGTCGTATCGCCAAGCCCGACCGTGTTTGAGGTGGCAAAAAGGCGGAAAGACGGATGCGGCGTGATGATTTCGTTTTGGTCAAGCAAGGTCAGCTTCCCGTCATGTTCCAACACGCGCTGGATCACGAACATCACGTCCGCGCGGCCTGCGTCATATTCGTCAAATACAATTGCAACGGGGTTGCGCAAGGCCCAAGGCAAGATGCCTTCGTGGAACTCGGTCACCTGTTTGCCGTCACGCAGTTTGATCGCGTCTTTGCCGATCAGGTCGATCCGGCTGATGTGGCTGTCAAGGTTGACGCGCACGCAGGGCCAGTTCAGGCGGGCGGCGACCTGTTCGATATGGGTCGATTTGCCCGTGCCGTGATAGCCCTGAATCATCACCCGACGATTGTAGCCAAAGCCCGCAAGAATGGCCAGAGTTGTATCAGGATCAAAGCGATAGGTCGGATCAATCGCAGGCACGCGGTCCGTCGCCTCGGCAAAGCCTTTAATCTTCATGTCGGTGTCGATGCCGAAAACCTCGCGTACAGAGATGTCTTCGGTGGGTTTCATCATCGGTGTATCCAGCATAGTCGCGCCCGTTTCCTGAAAGTGCCCCGAACGCAGCGGTCCGGCTTAAAGTGCATATGTCGAGTGATGGAGCATAAAGCGCAGGGGTGCAAGGGTATGGCGCCTGCCAAATTCGGGTTGGGGCGTCATGTTTTGGCGCTTTTTCGATCATTCGTCATATGGCTGATATTCAAGGGTGCGACCGAGACGGATTTCAGCACGGCAAAGCAAGGCATGCCGGGGGTCAGGCCAAGGTTGGTCGCCGACCTTTGGGTGATCCGCGCCAATAGCAATGCTTGACCCACTTGCAATTGCACCAACGCGCCGGGGCCTTGGCCGCTGCGCAATGCCGTGACCGTTGCGGGCAAAACATTAAGCGCAGAGATATCGCTGGGCCGGGTGGTCGCCAGCATCACGTCTTGCGCTAAAATCCGCAGTCGCAATGCGGTGCCGGGGGGGCCTGCAAGTTGCGGCAGCAAAAGCGCACCCGCATCACTTTTCAGCAGCGTAAGCCCGTCGGGCTCTTGCGCGGCGATCCGGGCATCCAGCAAGGCACCAACTTCTCGCAGGCCAAAAGCCGGGGCGATGGCGGGGTCAGAGAACAAATCAACGGCACTGCCGCGCTGTGTGATCTGGCCCGCCTCGATCAGCAGCAAGTGATTGGCCAGACGCGCGACCTCGGCGACGGAATGGCTGACATATAGCATGGGCACGCCCAAATGATCGCGCAGCCGTTCTAAATAGGGCAATATCTCGGCCCTTCGCGCTTCGTCCAGGGCTGCAAGAGGCTCGTCCATCAACAGCAATTTCGGGCGGGCCAGCAACGCGCGACCGATGGCCGCGCGCGATTGCTCGCCCCCTGACAGCGTGGTCGGGTTGCGGCCCAAAAGCGGGCCCAGATCCAGCGCCTCTGTCACCTCTGACAGGCTGGGGCCGGGCAGGCCTTTGGCGCGGCTGTCGGCATAGGCCAAGTTGCCAGCGACGCTGAGATGCGGAAAAAGCCTAGTATCTTGAAAGACATACCCCAAACCGCGCTTGTGCGGCGCCATGAATTGCGCCTTGTCTTGCCAAATCTCATCGCCCCAAGCGATCCGCCCCATGGCCGAGCGCTCTAACCCCGCGACCACGCGCAGCAGCGTCGATTTTCCAGATCCAGAGCGCCCGAAAAGGGCTGTGACACCCGTGGCGGGCAGGGTTTCGCGCAAGGCGAGTTGGAAATCGGAAAAATCGAGCGAGAAATCAAGCGACAGCATCACCGCCCCCAATTCGGAGCAGACGACCGGTTAATCGTGTAGACCAGCAGCAGCACCGAAAAGGAAAACACCAGCAAGATCGCGGCCAATATATGCGCCTCGCCGTAGCGGATCGTCTCGACATGTTCATAGATCGCGATAGAGATGACTTTGGTTTTGCCCGGAATATTGCCGCCGACCATTAACACGACGCCAAACTCGCCCAAAGTATGCGCAAAGCTTAGCACCGCCGCCGTCAGAAAACCGCGTTTGGCCATCGGGGCCGCTACGGTCAAGAACTGATCCAATGGCGAGGCGCGCAGCATGGCTGCGGCTTCCAAGGGCGCACGACCGATTGCCTCGAATGCGGCTTGCAACGGCTGCACGGCAAACGGCAGCGAGTAGATCATCGAAGCAATAACCAGCCCGGTGAAGGAAAAGGTCAGGGTCTCGCCGGTGACCTGCACCCAAAAAGCGCCAAAGCTGGAGGTGGGGCTGAACAAGATCAGCAGATAAAAGCCCAGCACGGTTGGGGGCAAGACAAGGGGCAGGGCGGTCAGCGCCTCGATCAGCGGTTTGGCGCGGCTGCGGGTGCGGGCAAGCCACCAGGCCAGCGGCGTGCCAAGGATCAACAAAAGCAGCGTGGTCAACCCGGCAAGCTGGGCGGTAAGCCAAAGCGGGCCAAGGTCGGGCAAGGTCATTTCGGCACCCCGTAGCCATAGGTTTTCACGATCGCGCGCGCCTCGTCGCTATGCAGATAGGCGGCGAAACCAGCGGCGGCTGGGTTGGCTTCGCTGAGCAAGATCGCGTCTTGCTGCAAAGAAGGGTGCAGCGTTTCTGGCACCTCCCAGATCAGCCCGCCCTTGGGTTGTGTCGAGGCTGCAATAAACCCAACCTCGGCAGCACCAGACGCAACAAGCCCGTAGGTCTGGCCGATGTTTTGCCCCATAACCAAACGCGTTTCGGCCTTTGCATCAAAGCCTAACGCGGCCAGTGTTGACAGTGCGGCTTTGCCGTAAGGGGCAAGATCGGGGTTGGCGATGGCGATATAGCGCGCGGTGCGCAGCACGTCGCTTGGATCGGCTTTCGCACCGGCTTGCGGCGCCCAAAGCACCAGCTTGCCAATCGCATAGGGGAAAATCGGCCCCATGCCTGACAGCCGCGCCGGCGTTTCAACATCCGCCGATAAAAACAGATCGAACGGCGCGCCTCGGACAATCTGGGCGTAAAGCTTGCCGGTCGATCCGGTGGTCAGGGTGACCCTGTGCCCGGACTTGGCATTAAACGCCAAAATCAACTGCTCTGCCGTGCCGGCAAAGTTTGCAGCGACGGCTGCCAGCGCGGTTTCCGCCGCGGCAGGGCTGGCAAGGCTGCAAAGAACGGCAAGGAGGCGAAGCAT
>JBLIGH010000087.1:0-10107 GCA_047636855.1 Pseudorhodobacter sp. | reverse complement strand
CGGCCTATGTCGTGCAGCCAAGCATGTTCAGGGCCAATGCCGGGATAATCAAGACCGGCAGAGATCGAGAAGCCTTCCAAAATCTGCCCATCATCATCTTGCAAAAGATAGGTGCGGTTGCCATGCAAAACGCCGGGGCGACCGCCCGTCAGGCTCGCGCAATGCTCCATCCGGTCATTAACGCCTTTGCCACCCGCCTCGACGCCGATGATATTCACCGACTTGTCGTCTAGGAACGGAAAGAACAGGCCCATTGCATTAGAGCCACCACCGATGGCGGCAATCAAAGTGTCGGGCAAACGGCCCTCGCCTTCTTGTTCGGCCAACTGCCAGCGGGTTTCCTTGCCAATGATGGATTGGAAATCGCGCACCATGGCCGGGTAGGGATGCGGGCCTGCGACGGTGCCGATACAGTAAAATGTGTCGCGCACATTGGTCACCCAGTCGCGCAGCGCGTCGTTCATCGCGTCTTTCAACGTGCCGCGGCCCGAAGTCACCGGGATCACCTCGGCCCCCAGCAAGCGCATACGAAACACATTGGGGGCTTGGCGTTCGACATCATGCGCACCCATATAGACGATGCATTTCAGGCCAAACTTGGCGCAGACGGTGGCTGTGGCCACGCCGTGCTGCCCTGCCCCGGTTTCCGCAATAATCCGGGTCTTGCCCATGCGGCGCGCCAGAATGATCTGGCCCAAGACATTGTTGATCTTATGCGCGCCGGTATGGTTCAGCTCGTCGCGCTTGAGGTAAATCTTGGCGCCGCCCAGATGCTTGGTCAGCCGTTCCGCATAGTACAAAGGCGAAGGGCGCCCGACGTAATGCTTCCACAGATCCTCCATCTCGGCCCAGAAGGTTGGGTCGGTTTTGGCGAACTCGTAGCGCTCCTCCAACTCGAGGATCAGAGGCATCAGCGTTTCGGATACAAAACGTCCGCCGAACATGCCAAAACGGCCCTGCTCGTCCGGGCCTGTCATAAAGCTGTTGATTCCGTCCTCGGCCATACTGCCACCCCCAAAATTGTCTTAACCGGATGTAGCGCCCCATAGGGTAAGGGTAAAGCTGCTTTGAGGGTTTGAGGGCGCTCGCACAGCCTCAACCGCGATTTTGCACAGATCATCACCAAATTCCGCAACCATCGCGGCAGTCACCGCACGTGCGGCGGCGCACTTACAACGAAAGAACGGGCTGGTCGCAAGCAATCTGTGCTGCGATCGCTATATTGACCTACACATTACAGCCAAACCCAAATCGTTCAAGATGGCCGCAAGCCGCTGGATCAAGCCCTTGCCCGTCAAAGGCCTTTTGGTCTGGTTGGCTTACTCGCCCAGCATCTTTTTGAACCCGGTATGCGACGGCTCAAAGCCTGCCCGCTCGTAAAAGCGCTGTGCGTCATCACGGGTTTTGTTACTGGTCAGCTGCATCATGCTGCAGCCTGCATGAACGGCGCGCATCTCGGCGTCACGCATCAAAGCCCCGCCGACACCTTCCGAGCGCAGCCGTGACACAACCCGCACCGATTCCACCTGCGCGCGGCGACTGGCGCGCAGCGACAAGCCCGTAATAAAGGTAAGCTGATAGGTCGCCACCACTTTGCCATCAGTCTCGCCAACGATCAGCTCATTGCCCCATTCCATTTGCATCGCATCAAAGGCAGCATAATAAAGCGGAAGGTCCGCGCTTTCGCGTGTGGCCCCCAAACTGTCATCTATCAGCAAGGCGACGATCGCCGGTACATCGCCGCGTGTGGCCTCGCGCCAGCGGATCATCTTGTGGCCTGAACGAATGCAGTTATCATAGCGGCGTCCTTTATGCCCGGGGCGGATTCGACACCAGATGACAGATCGACCTGACGTGCGCCAGTCAGACGGATCGCTTCGGCCACATTATCAGCGGTCAGCCCGCCTGCCAGCATCCATGGTCGCAACCATTTGCGCCCCACCAACAACCGCCAGTCAAAGGGCAGGCCATTGCCGCCCGGCAGATCGGTGTGTTTTGGCGCTTTGGCATCAATCAAAATCTGGTCAGCGACGAGGCTGTAATCGGTCAGCGCAGCCAGATCGCCCTCGTCGGCGACACCGATCGCCTTCATTACAGGCAAGCCATACCGCGCGCGCACTTCCGCGACCCGGTCTGGTGTCTCTGCGCCGTGCAACTGTAGCATGTCCAAGGGTACGGCCTCGACAAGTGCGTCCAGCTCGGCATTATCGGCATCCATCGTCAGGGCTACTTTTGCCAGACCCGGAGGGGCCGCCAAGGCCAGCAAACGCGCCTGATCCAGTGTCAAATAGCGCCGTGATTTTGGGACGAATACGAAACCCGCGTAAGTCGCGCCCGCAGCCACAACAGCTGCGACATCGGCGGGGGTTCGAAGCCCGCAAATTTTAACCCGGATATCGGACATCTCAACCCGCCTTGGCGGGGCGATCCAGCAAAGCCAGAATATCGTCTTTTGGTGCGGGTTGCGACCGGCGCAGCTCGGCCATCTCCCGCTCCAGCCGCGCAATTTCGCGGGCGCGGCCCGAAGCGGTGGCGCGAAACTTATGTTCGCGGAACCATTCCCAGACAAAACCAATCATCAGCCCGACAATGATGCTGCCAAAAATCACCAGATAAAGCGGCACCGTCACTGCATATTGGACCCTGGCAAAAGCGGCAAAATCAATCGGCAATGCGTTCAACGTCACCGCGCCACGATTTGCCAATGCAATCGTCAGCAACACAATCGCCAAGCAGGCGATAAACAGATACCGAATATACCGGATCATCAGCGTAGATTACCTTCCGTTCAGTCGGTCGCGCAGCAGCTTGCCGGTCTTGAAGAACGGGACTTTTTTATCCTCGACCTCGACCGCTTCACCAGTGCGCGGGTTTCGACCCACTCTCGCATCACGGGCCTTCACTGAAAACGCGCCAAATCCGCGCAGCTCAACCCGGTCGCCCTTGGCCAGAGCTTCGATAATTTGCTCGAACACCGTGTTCACAATACGCTCGACGTGGCGCTGTGTGAGGTGTGGGTTTTCGTCAGCAATCTTCTGGATCAATTCGGAACGGATCATACGGCTTAGTCCCCCCATCAATCGGCACTCAGTCACCGACGGTTTTATTGTTCTTGTAACTATAGGGAAAAAAAGGCGTGTGACAAACAGGAAAACCTGCCAACTCCGCACGATTACACATAAATTAGGGGCCCCACCTTACGGCAGGGCCCCCGATCCTCATCCCATAGGGAAGAATCAGTTCTTGTCGGCTTTCAAAGCAGCACCAAGGATATCGCCAAGCGAGGCACCCGAATCGGACGAACCATACTGTTCAACCGCTTCTTTTTCCTCTGCGATTTCGCGCGCTTTGATCGACAGACCCAAACGACGGGTCTTGCTGTCGACGTTAGTAACCCGAACATCAACCTTGTCGCCAACGTTGAAACGCTCGGGGCGCTGGTCTGCACGGTCACGCGACAAGTCGGAACGACGGATGAAAGATTTCATGCCGTTGTAATCAACTTCAATGCCGCCCTCTTCAATCGCGGTCACTTCAACCGTGATGATCGAGCCGCGCTTTACGCCGTCAACTGCATCAGAGAAGCTGTCTTCGCCCAGTGCTTTGATGGAAAGCGAGATACGCTCTTTTTCCACATCCACTTCGGTGACGGCGGCCTGAACCGTGTCGCCTTTGCGGTAGTTCTGAATGGCTTCTTCGCCGCGCTGGTCCCAAGACAGGTCGGACAGGTGAACCATGCCGTCGATGTCGTTGTCGAGACCGATGAACAGACCGAATTCGGTGATGTTCTTGACTTCGCCTTCAATGCCCGACCCAACTGGGTTGGATTCAGCAAAGACTTCCCACGGATTGCGCTGGGTCTGCTTGAGGCCCAAGGAAACGCGGCGCTTGGCGCTATCGATTTCCAGAACCATGACGTCAACTTCCTGGCTGGTCGAAACGATCTTGCCGGGGTGGACGTTTTTCTTGGTCCAAGACATCTCGGACACGTGAACCAGACCTTCAACACCGGCTTCCAGCTCTACAAATGCGCCGTAATCGGTGATGTTGGTGACACGGCCTTTGTGGATCGATTCCAGCGGATAGGCGGCTTCAACCGCATCCCATGGATCGGACTGCAACTGCTTCATGCCAAGGCTGATGCGGTGTGTGTCTTTGTTGATCTTGATGACCTGAACCTTGATGGTTTCACCGATCGTCAAAATCTCTGATGGGTGATTGACGCGGCGCCATGCCATGTCAGTCACGTGCAACAGACCGTCAACGCCGCCCAGATCAACGAACGCACCGTATTCGGTGATGTTCTTGACAACGCCGTCGATGGTCTGACCTTCGGTCAGGTTGCCAATGACTTCGGCGCGCTGTTCGGCACGGGATTCTTCCAAGATCGCGCGACGCGAGACAACGATGTTGCCACGACGACGGTCCATTTTCAGGATTTGGAACGGCTGCTTCATACCCATCAACGGGCCAGCGTCACGCACAGGGCGGACATCAACCTGCGAACCAGGAAGGAAGGCAACAGCGCCACCCAGATCAACGGTAAAGCCGCCTTTGACGCGGCCAAAGATAGCACCGTCAACACGGGTTTCGTCGGCGTAGGCACGCTCCAGACGATCCCAAGCTTCTTCGCGCTTGGCTTTTTCACGGCTGATTTGTGCTTCGCCACGGGAGTTTTCGACCCGGTCGAGGAACACTTCAACTTCGTCGCCGACATTGATGTCGACAGCGCCGGACAAATCGGCAAATTCTTTTAGATCAACGCGGCCTTCCATTTTGTAGCCGACATCGATGATGGCCTGACCCGCTTCGATTGCGATCACGCGGCCTTTGACAACAGAGCCCTCTTGGGGCGTGTCAATTTCGAGGCTCTCTGCCAAGAGGGCTTCGAATTCTTCCATAGAGTTCATAGTAACCATTAAGTTCAGTTTCCTTTTTCGTCGTTTTTAATTGGCCATGCGGTTGGCTCCGCCGGTCTTGGAATGGGCCTATTGAAGAAAGACAAAAAGCGCACCACAAAGCAGCACGCATAGAATCCCCCTATAAGGATGGGCGGTCTATAAGGTTTTTTGGCCTTATTGGCAAGGGAAAGGGCAAGGCTTTACGCCTTGCCTCAAAGCCCTGCTGCAAATCTCGCTATTCGACGGTCGTTGCGAATTTTGCCAATGCACGACGCACTTTTGGCGCGTGCGCCAACCAATCGCCTTCTGCCGCGCGATATCCAACGGCAATCGCCACGACAGACCGCAATCCACGGCCGGAAAGGCCTAAGATCTCATCAAATTTCGGCGGGTCAAAGCCTTCCATCGGTGTGGCGTCAACCTCCTCAAAAGCGGCCGCGGTCAGGGCAATGCCAAGGGCGATATAGGCTTGGCGTGCGGCATGCTCGAAGTTCACGTTCGCGTCACGCGGCAGATACGTGTCTTTCAGCTTGCTATAATACCCCGAGATGGCTTCGTTCGCGCCGCCACGTGCGGCCTCCAGATCGGCAACAACATCGTCAATACGCGCCTCGGTGTAATTGTCCCAAGCGGCAAAAACCAATACGGCAGTCCCATCCGTGACCTGCGCTTGATCAAAGGCCGCGTCGCGCAGCTTGGCGCGGACTTCCGGGTTTTTGACGACGATGACTTCGAAAGGCTGCAAACCAGAAGAGGTTGGCGCAAGACGCACCGCCTCGATTATCCGGTCCAACTTGTCTTTTGACACCGTTTTGGACGGGTTCATCTTTTTGGTCGCGTAGCGCCAATTCAGTTTGTCCAGCAACATATCATGTCCTTTCAAACCCCTCGCTTAAGGGGCGCTTTGATGGTATAGTTTCGATACCGAGTATCTATTCAGGACCGGCAATATCTGCAAGAAGGCACAATTTTGTAACCTGGTCACAACGAAGGAACCGACATGGATGATTGCCACGACCCGTCGCGCTGCAAAAGCGTGGGCGAGGTTCTATCGCGCGTTGGCGACCGATGGAGCATTCTGATCATCTTTGCGCTTGGGTCCGGGCGGATGCGGTTTAACGCGTTGAAACGGCACCTTGGCATCTCGCAGCGGATGTTAAGCCTGACGCTGCGGGCGTTAGAGCGAGACGGCCTGATCCTGCGGCACTATTTCCCAACGATCCCACCACGCGTCGACTATGAATTGACACCCCTTGGTCAATCACTGCGGGTGCCTGTTTTGTCTTTGGCAAATTGGGCCGTCGAGAACCGGACCAATATTGACACCGCGCGGATCGATTTCGACGGGCTGCACGTCAAAGAAGCCGCGGAATAAACCAAGTGCTGTGCAAAATTACGGCCAAATTGGCCGCAATGTGAAAGCGTGTAAATAGCCCGCCTAACGCAGCCAGCGCTTAAAGCTCTTGCCCCCGGCGCAGCAACTCGGCCAGCAGGTCTTGCTGTTGCAGCTCGCCACTATCGCCACTGCCAAATTGCACCCCGCCACTGGAAAAAAGCGTGCCATAGGTCAGGGCGACATTCACTGCTTGCGCAAGACCCGAGATGAATTGATCGCGCTCCAGCTCTGCGTAGGGGTGGATATAGATACCCCACAGCTTGCCATGTGCAATCGCGTAGCGCGCATCAAGGGCGCTGTCGAAATTGGCCTGCATCAGGCGTAAAAGCTCGTCTTGCGTCATTTCTTCGGTCGAGCGGATCGGCACCATGGCCCGCATCCGGTTGGCTGTCACATCGGTGACGACCAGAACCGGAATATCGCTGATCGTCAGTTCAAACCCATTGGAAAGAAGTTTCGCTTCCGGATCCAACGCCAGTACGATCTGCTCCATACGCTCTGGCGTCATAGAAGGCTCGGCTTCGGGCACCTGTTGGGCCATCACGATACTCGGGCTGGCAAAAGCCAGAATAAGACAAAGCACACGGATCATATATACCTCCATCGGTTGATAGAAGAAGTTTAGAGCGTTCTGCGTAAAGAGCCATGCAAGCTTTGGTGAGCAACATTTCAGTTTTGCGGCAACGCCTTTTGCACCGCCAAAACAGCAAGGGCTATGGCCATCTCTACCGACAACTCCGAAGTGTCGATCACAATGGCCGTATCGGCGGGTCGCAAAGGGGCCTCTGCGCGGCCCATATCGCGGGCGTCGCGTTCTTTGACTTCGGCCAGAACCTCGGCCGCATCGCCGCCGACCTCCAGCCAGCGCCGATGCGCGCGGACCTTTGAGCTGGCCGTGACATAAAGCTTCACCTCGGCCTCGGGGCAGATCACGGTGCCAATATCACGGCCATCAAGCACGGCACCGCCCTCGCGCCGCGCAAATATGCGTTGAAAGGTTACCAAAGCCGCGCGCACTTCTGGGATCACGGCGACACGGCTGGCGGCCTGCCCCGCTTGCAAAGAGCGTAGATCCTCGCGCGTCAAATCTTGTGGTGTCAGGGCTTGCGCCGCCTCAATCGGATCACCGCCTTTGGCCCCAACAGCCCGGTACAAAAGCCCGGTGTCCAGATGTGCAAAGCCAAATTGCGCGGCAACCGCCCGGCTGATCGTGCCCTTTCCCGCCGCAGCGGGGCCATCAATGGCAACGGTGAAAATCATGACGGCTTCCTTTGCATCTGTCGTCCATCGCTATCGGCTCTGCCGGGAATTCTCAACCTGAGATGCGGACAAAAGGCACCGTTTCACCCAATCGCTGACAAAGCGCCTTCAGGTTTTCGGGGCTGGCGTGGCCGGGATTGCGCGCAAATTATCCCTTCAACGCAGTGTCGATTGCCGCCCACAGCGGCTCCAACGGCTCCACCCCCACAGACAGGCGGATGAAGCCCTCGGCCACCGGGTCACCCCACCGCGCGCGACGCTCGCCCGCAGTGTGGGTGCCGCCGAAACTCGTGGTTTGGGCTATCATCGGGCAGTCGGCCAAAAACCGTTCGGCGGTTGCCGCATCAGCCAGTTCAAAACCGATCAAAAAGCCAAAGCCCGACATTTGCTTGACGGCGACCGCATGCGACGGGTCACCGGGCAACCCAGGATAGCGCGTGTTTTGCACGCGGGCATGCGTCGCCAATCGCTGCGCTATAACCTGAGCCGAGGCGCACATCCGCTCCAACCGCACATCCAGCGTTTCCAACCCGCGATGCAATAACCAAGCCTCAAACGCGCCGGGAACCGCGCCCGACAGCTTGCGCCAATTGCGCATAGCCTCCAGCAGCTTGGGATCGTGACTGGCGACATGACCGAACAAAACATCGGAATGGCCCGCCGGGGCCTTGGTATCCGCCGCGATAACGATATCGGCCCCCAGCTCCAGCGGGCGCTGCAACAACGGCGTCATCGTGGTATTATCGACAATCAGCAAGCCGCCTGCTGCATGGGTTTTTTCAGCGACCATTGCGATATCGCAGCACTCCAGCCCCGGATTGGACGGTGTTTCGATAAAGACAACGGGTGCGCCGTCAAAGTTGGCATTTTCGATCTGCAATGTTGGGATTTCGACAATTTCCACCCCGAAAGGAGCCAGAAATTCCGCCGCCAAAAGCCGTGTGGTGTAATAGCCATCCGACGGGATGATCAGCTTTTTCCGGTTGGTCAGCGTGACAAACAGCGCCGCCGATATTGCCGCCATGCCAGACGGGAGCGCCACACAAGGAGCGCCCTCTAATATGGCCAGCTGCGTTTCGACCAGATCCCAGGTTGGCATCGACATGCGTCCGTAAACATGGGTGGCCCCGTCTGTGTCGGGCAGATGATACGTGGTGGCCGAGACCAGCGGCGGGGCCACCGGATCGCCCTTTGCCAGCGATGTTTTGCGGTGGTGCAGCAGCTTGGCAAAACGGGCCTGTGCGGTGGCGTCCATCTCTAGGCCCCTCAGTGATTATCGCGGAAAAGCGAAGCACCAAGCCCCGCCATAAGCCCTTCGAACAGCGGAAAAGAGGTGACAATCGGCGAGGCATCATCAACCGAGATCGGTTTTTGGCTGGCCATCCCCGCCACAAGGAAAGACATCGCAATACGGTGGTCAATTTGGGTGGCACAGATCGCCCCGCCCGGCACGCCGCCCGGTCCCATCCCATGCACGATCAATGTGTCTTCGTCTTCCTCGACCGTCACGCCGCACGCTTCCAGCCCGCGCGCCATCGCATCGATCCGGTCGCTTTCCTTGACGCGCAATTCCTTGATCCCACGCATCACGGTTTTACCCGTCGCATTGGCGGCCACGACCGAAAGGATCGGGTATTCATCAATCATCGACGGTGCCCGCTCGGGTGGCACTTCGATGCCTTTGAGATCCGAGAATTTGACGCGCAGATCGGCCACAGGTTCGCCGCCTTCTGTGCGGGGGTTTTCAAAGGTGATATCCGCACCCATTTCGACCAATGTCAGATAAATGCCATTTCGGGTCAGGTTTTGGCTGACGCCGGGCACAAAAATGTCTGACCCTTCTATGATCAGCGCGGCACAGACCGGGAAAGCGGCAGAGGATGGATCGCGCGGAACCGCCACATCTTGCGGGCGCAATTCGGGCTGGCCGGTCAGGGTGATGATATTGCCTTCGCTGGTTTTCTCGACCGTCAGCTGCGCGCCAAAGCCCAAAAGCATGCGTTCCGAATGATCGCGTGTTGGTTCTTTTTCAATCACAACGGTCTGGCCCGGCGCATTCAACCCTGCCAGCAAAACCGCCGATTTCACCTGAGCCGAAGCCACCGGCAACGTGTAGCGCACTGGCACTGGGTTAGCAGCCCCGACAACCGTCATCGGCAAACGCCCACCACTGCGACCGTAAGCAAGCGTGCCAAACAGCGAAAGCGGGTCCGTGACACGCCCCATAGGTCGCTTGCGCAACGAGGCATCCCCCGTAAACGTGGCGGTCATTGCGGTGGTCGCCATGCACCCCATAATCAGGCGCACACCGGTGCCGGAATTGCCGCAATCGATCACGCTTTCAGGCTCGCGAAAACCGCCGACCCCCACGCCGTGAACCGACCAGCTGCCAGCGCCATGCTGCATCACTTCAGCGCCAAAGGCCCGCATCGCACTTGCGGTATCCAACACATCTTGACCTTCCAAAAGCCCGGTTATCTTGGTTTCCCCAATCGCCATCGCACCGAAAATCAAGGCGCGGTGGCTGATGGATTTATCACCGGGGACTTC
>JBLIGH010000086.1:0-10243 GCA_047636855.1 Pseudorhodobacter sp. | reverse complement strand
TCCGAAATCAGGTCACTGATAACTTCCGCATCATCTCAGACCAAAACCTTCGGGTTTTGGAGTGAGCGGAGTATAGTTATGAATTTGAAGCCTAAACCTATAAGGTTGAAGTAAAAAATGCCAAATGCAAATCTGGTTAAAATCAGTGATGAGGGTAGCATCATGAAAGGTCTGGTTCTTTGTGATGGGCCTAAAAGGTTGCCTTTTGTCATCCTATTAAAACGGCGTGATACCAGCCATAAAGCGAGGGTGCTGGACCGCAATCAGCCGGGCGACGCCTTCGGGGGGGGGCTGTCAAGGGAAGCATCGGTCAACGAGCCGTTAGGCGAGGCTGGTATATTGTGTAACGGGCCAAGGTTTCTACCGCGTTTGGCGCATAAATCAACGAAGGCAATTCGGGTATGAAGTTGTTGGGCAAGCGGGTTTTGGTTACCGGCGGCGGGTCGGGTGTTGGCGCTGATCTGGCACGCGCTTTCGCGGGGACGGGGGCAGAGGTTGTTATCACTGGCCGCCGAGCTGCCGCCTTGCAGGCCTTGGCGCAGGGTAACCCTGCCATCCGCGCTGTCGTGGCGGATGTCACAGAAGAAGCGAGCGTTCAGGCGATGTTCGCCGAGGCCGGAATTTGTGACATCGTTATTGCCAATGCCGGGGCGGCCGATAGCGGTTTGCTGGCGAAAACCTCGCTTGCCCAATGGAATGCAATGATCGCGGTGAACTTGACAGGCGTGTTCTTGACGCTGCGCGAAGGTGTGCGGCAGGTGCCGAGCTGGGGGCGGATGATCTCGATCGCGTCAACAGCGGGGTTGAAGGGGTTTGCCTATGCCGCCCCCTATGCGGCGGCAAAACATGGGGTCGTGGGCTTGACGCGCAGCCTTGCGCTGGAAGTCGCCAAGAAAGGCGTGACGGTGAATGCGCTTTGCCCTGGCTACCTACAGACGGAAATGACCGAACGCTCGCTGGCAACGATCATGGCGAAGACTGGGAAGGATCGTGCTGCGGCACTGGCGGTGCTGACGGCCAGCAATCCGCAGGGGCGGTTGATCCAACCGTCGGAAGTGACCGCCGCCGCCTTATGGCTTTGCGGGCCGGGGTCGGACGCGATTAACGGGCAGGCGATCGCAATCTCAGGGGGCGAGATATGAGCGAGACTGACGCATTGGCCAAACGCGGCTTGAAGCTTTGGCGCCGGTTTCTGACAATGACCCGCGCTGCCGAAAGCTAGTTGCGCGGGTATTTACGGGTAAATCACAAAACGAGGCTGCCACGGTTCGACGTGATGGCCGCACTTTGCCTGCGGCGCGACGGCGGTGGTGGACCGGTTGGAACAGGGCGGTTTGGTCAAGTGCACACATTTCGCCACGGGCCGGCGGGCCGTGCATGTGACACTGACCGACGAGGGTGTGCGCGTGTTTTAAGGCTTGGCCACCGGATCTTGAGGTTGAGGTGAGCCGTTTGTTTGGCGGGTTGAGCGAGCCCGAGATTGACACGCTATTCGGGGAGTTTGGAAGGATAGTCAAAAATACAAAGCGGCAATATTCAGCGCTTTGGATTGCGTCAGGTTTGGCGGTTCAGCCCAGCAAAACGATATCCGACGCACCTGCTTTGCGGCGCAAGCTGTGAATATCTGCAAGCGATGGGTCATTGATCCAGGCAAGCGCCGACGCTTTATCGGGGAAGGACAGCAAGGCTGCGACATCGGGCAGATCGGGGGCACCGTCCAGCACTGATGCTTCTTTCGTCGCCGCCGCGACACTACCGCCATGCAAGGCAAGGGCAGCACCGGCTTTGTCGCGGTATTCAGCAAGGGCATCGGGGTTGATGACTGTCAGTTTTGCATAAGCATAGATCATTGGGGGCTCCTTCATGTGCGATGGGTCCCAACTAACCCAGCAAGCGACATGCGAAAACACGTGCAAATGCAGGTATGGCATGCGAAAATGCATGGATGAATTTTAACTGGGATGATCTGCGAACGGTGCTGGCACTTGTCCGAGGCAAGACGTTGGCGGCGGCGGCCTTGGAACTGGGTGTGAATTACACCACGGTTTCGCGGCGCATTGCGCGGATCGAAACGGCAGTTGGTCAGCCGCT
This sequence comes from Pseudorhodobacter sp., assembly GCA_047636855.1. Taxonomy (GTDB): domain Bacteria; phylum Pseudomonadota; class Alphaproteobacteria; order Rhodobacterales; family Rhodobacteraceae; genus Pseudorhodobacter. The sequence goes on along the minus strand of JBLIGH010000086.1, from coordinate 8,152 downwards.
GTTTCTGCGTCTGGCCGACGGATATCAGCCGACCGAAGTTGCCCATAGCGTCGCAAAACACGCGGTCGACATGGAGAATGCGGAACATGCTTTAAGTCGCGAGATGCAAGGGCGGGACAAAACCCTGAATGGCACGCTGACGGTGACCGCGCCGCAGTTGTTGATCGCTCATTTCCTTGCGCCCGCGATTGACCAGTTTTGCCGCGAAAACCCGCATGTCACGTTGCGGGTGCGGGCAACGAATGAGTTGCTGGATCTGAATCGCAGGCAGGCAGATCTGGCCATTCGGATCAGCCAATCACCGGGGGATTTGCTGAAAGGCATCCGTTTGACCGCGCAATCGGCGGCAAGCTTTGCGACGCCAGAATGGGCGCAAAGGATTACGGATACGCCCCAAGCGCAGATCGACTGGATCGTGTACGAGCAATATTCATCGGTGCCTCAGGCGGCCTTGGCAGGCTACCCGAACAGTAAAGTGCGTTTGGTTTTTGACGATATGGTCGCGATGCTGGGGGCTGCACAGGCCGGTCTGGGTGTGGTGCGATTGCCGATGTTTTTGGGGCGCTCTGCGGCCGGGTTGGTGCAAGTGCCGGTGCTGCCGCCGCAACCTTATGCCGATATTTGGGTTGTTGGGCACGCGGATGTCTGGCCCTCTGCCAAGCTTGTGGCGTTCAGGGATATCATTCTTCCGTTTTTCAAGCGGAACCGGGATGTTTTCAGGGGCTAAACCGATGCCATCTTTGACATCGCCAGCCATGTGTTTGACGCAGGCCGGATCTGTCGTAACCTTCGCATGAAACGACCCCGGGGATTTGGCTTTTTCTTTCACCCAGCCGCTTTTGCAGCACCAAGACGGAAAATCGAATGAATTACAGCCGCAAAGATGCGAAATCTCATGCTTTCAAGCATTTATGCGGCCTATGGGCTGCGACGCCTGTACCTTTTGACGCGGATGGCGCGATTGATGAGGCTGGGTTTCGCACCAACCTTGACCATTGGACCCGGGGCCTTGGCATAGCTAACCTTTTGGTCGCCGACAAAGAGGGCGAGTGCTTTTCGATGACCGCGGCAGAGCGCATGCGTTGCTTCGATATCGCGGCCTCGATGGCAGAGGGGCGGGCGCAGATCATCATGTGCTGCACGGATCAAAATCTGGGTGTGGTGTTGGAGCTGGCGCAGCATGCGCAGGCTGCGGGGGGCGATTATATCAGCGTGCAGGCGCCGCTGCTGCCGTTCCAAAAAGCGCAGGACGAAACCTTGATTCGGTATTGCGAGGCGATTGCGGCCAAGGTGGATATCGGCATTGTGCTGCGCGTACATCCCGATAGCGGCTATCTGATGAGCCCGCGCCTGTGCAACCGCTTGGCGGACCTCGAAACCGTGGTCGCAATCACTTATTGCGCGCCGCGCGCGCTGTACCGCGAGCTGCATCAGATCGCAGCGGATCGGGTTTTGATCGCGGCCACTTCCGAGGAGGAATGGTTGGAACACTTGATCGAGGTGGGAAGCCGAACCTATCTAGCCTCGACAGCTGCCCTTTTGATGCAAACCGCGAGGGATCAGCGGCTGCGCGAATATACCAATGCCGCCCTTGCCGGGGATTTTGATCTCGCACGGCAGATCAGCGCCAGTTTGGACTACGTGCGCGAGGCGTTGTTGACCGATGTGCCAAAGGAAAAACCACATGCGCATCAAAAATATTGGCAAGAGCTTTTGGGACAAAAAGGCGGCTCTGTCCGGCCGCCTTTATTGGGTCTGACCGAACGCGAAAAGACCCGCATCCGCACGGCGTTTGAAGCGTCTGGCTTGCTGCCCTAACCGCGTGCAGTGATGGGGCCCTGATTGTTTCTTTCGGCTGCAAGCCCTCAAATCAGTGTGGATGGCTTTCCTTACCGTTTGCGGGCGCCACCTTAGCCGAGCCGACCCAATTTGCCTGACACAAACCTGACCTGAAAACCGAGGGCGTGGGGAATTACTTTAGGATTGAAGTCATAGGGAACTCGGGCCATGCTCGGGTTAATCAAGAAGGCCGCAAAGGCTTGCCCCTCAACATGGAGACGATAATGAAGAATTTGCTGACGGCTGCCAGCCTCGCGGCGCTCATGGTTTCAACGGCTTATGCCGACCCGCTTAAAATCGGGGTTATCACGACCTTATCCGGCCCGGCGGGCTATCTTGGTGCAGATGCGCGCGATGGCATGTTGTTGGCACTGGAGTTGGGCGGCGGCAAACTGGGCGGTGTCGAGGTCGAATTTGTGGTCGAAGATGATGGGCTTAAGCCCGGAAATGGCCGCCAAATCGCCGAGAAATTCATGCAAAACGATGGCATTAAGTTGCTGACAGGCATCATTTTCTCCAACGTTGCGGGCGCCACCGTGCCGGATATTTTGGACAATGGCGGCATCTATCTTAGCCCCAATGCCGGACCTTCGACCTTTGCAGGTGCTGGCTGTGATCCGAATTATTTCGTTGTAAGCTGGCAGAATGATGCGTTGCACGAAGCCGCGGGCGCTGCTGCAAAGGAATTGGGGTATACCAAAGCCGTGGCATTGGCCCCGAATTATCAGGCTGGCAAAGACGCGATTGCGGGCTTCAAGCGGATGTTTGGCGGTGATGTGACCGAGATTTACACACAGCTTGATCAGACCGATTTCGCCTCCGAGATGGCGCAGATCCGCAATGGCGCGCCCGAGGTTGTGTTTCAGTTCCACCCCGGCGGGCTGGGGATCGCGTTCCTCAAGCAGTACCAGCAAGCGGGCCTGCTGGGTCAGATCCCGATGGTTCTGTCATCGCCTTCAACCGATGCTGTCGTGCTGGGCGCGGTAGGGGAGGCCGCGATTGGCATCACCGCCACCGCGCATTGGAACCGTGATTTTGACAATGCCGCCAACAAGGAATTCGTGGCGGCTTGGGACGCTAAATACGCCCGTCCGATTACTTATTATGCCAGCCAAGGCTATGACACGGCGCGCTTGATCGGCTCGGCTTTGGCAAAAACCGGCGGGCTGGACGATATGGAGGCTTTCCGTTTGGCGGTCAAAGCCGCTGATTTCGAAAGTGTTCGCGGCGATTTTACCTTTGGGCCGAACCAACACCCAATACATGATTGGTATGTGCTCAATATCGTATCCGACGGGAATGGCGGCGTGAAAACCGTGACGGATCACGTGGTCCTCAAGGATCATGGCGATAGCTACGCGGCTGAATGCAAGATGTAGTCAGCGCCAAGGCCGGGGGAATACCCCGGCCATTTTCTTGATCTGAAAGGGCGCGGGCAGGTCTATGATCCTGATACTGGAACAATTGCTGAATGGCCTGCAATACGGGGTCATGCTGTTTTTGCTTGCCGCAGGGCTGACGCTGATTTTTGGCATCATGGGGGTGATCAACCTCGCACATGGGTCCTTGTTTATGGTTGGTGCCTATGCGGGAACCTATGTCGCGGGCATCACGGGCAGCTTTTGGGCCGGGTTGCCTGCAGCCTTGATCGCGGCGGGGCTGACGGGTTTCGCGGTCGAGGCATTGGTGATCCGCAGGCTTTACGCGCGCGATCATCTGGATCAGGTTTTGGCAACCTTTGGCCTGATCTTGATATTCAACCAATTAATTACGCTTATTTTTGGCCGCCAACCGGTCTTTACGCTCATGCCCGACGCTTTCGCCGGATCGATCGAGCTGATCCCGGGTTTGCCCTATCCAACCTACCGTTTGCTGATCATCGCAACGGGGCTTTTGGTGGCGCTGGGCCTGTATCTGCTGATCAATTGCACACGGATTGGGATGCTGGTGCGGGCAGGGGCCACCAACCGCGATATGGTGCGGGCTTTGGGCGTGGATGTGCGCCTGCTTTACACGATTGTCTTTGGTCTGGGCGCGCTGTTGGCCGGGCTTGCAGGCTATATGATTGGGCCGATCTCGGCCGTGCAGGTCGGGATGGGAGAGCAGATTTTGCTGGCGACCTTCGTTGTGGTGGTCGTGGGCGGTGTCGGCTCGATCAAGGGGGCTTTCGTGGCGGGGATCGCACTGGGCGTTGTGGATACGATGCTGCGGGCTTTTCTGCCGGGGGCCTTGCGCGCGGTGATGGACCCTTCGGATGCCGATGCAATTGGGCTTGGGGTGGCCTCGATGGGAATTTACCTGCTGATGGCCTTGGTCTTGCTGGTTCGGCCCAAGGGCCTGTTTGCGGCGGGGAACTGAGCCATGCGGTTCGCGCTTTTCGCAACCCTTGGCCTTGCGCTGATCGTCTTGCCATTCGCCACCCAAGCGCTTGGTCAGCCCGCCTTGCTGTCGCTTGCCTCGCGCGTGCTGATCTACGCGATTGCGGCCGCAAGCCTGAATTTAATCCTTGGCTACGGCGGGATGGTCAGCTTCGGGCATGCGGCGTTTTTCGGGGTTGGCGCCTATACGGTTGGCATCCTTTTTGCGCATCACAGCTCGGGCGAGGCGATTTTTGGCCTGATCCCCGGCAGCAATCAACTGCTGATCACCTTGCCCGCAGCCATTGTGCTGTCGGGCCTTGCGGCCGCATTAATCGGTGCATTGTCACTGCGCACAGGTGGCGTGCAATTCATCATGATCACGCTGGCTTTCGCGCAAATGCTGTTTTTCTTCTTTGTCTCGCTGACGCCTTATGGCGGCGAGGATGGCATCATCATCCGGCGCAGCAATGCATTTCTGGGCCTGAATATGCGCGATAAAGTCACGCTTTATTACGTGATCCTTGGGTTCACGGTGGTTTTCTTTGCGTTGCTTTGGCGCGTGGTGAATTCGTCTTTTGGCGCGGTTTTGATGGGCTTGCGCCAAAACGAGCGACGTATGGCCGCATTGGGGTTCGCGCCCTACCGCACCAAGCTTTTCGCCTTTATTCTGGCGGGGATGGGGGCAGGGCTGGCCGGGGGCTTGATGGCCAATTTCTTGCGCTTTGCCAGCCCTGATATGATGCATTGGACCAAATCGGGCGAGTTGATGATCATGGTCATCCTTGGTGGGGTGGGCAGCTTTTTTGGCCCTATTTTTGGCGCGGCGGCGTTTTTGATTTTGGAAAGCACCTTGGCGGGCTGGACAGAGCATTGGCCGCTGGCGATGGGTTTGATTTTGCTGGTTGTGGTGTTGGGAACCAAGGGCGGCATCGCGGGGCTGATCGACCGGATCTGGGGGCGGAAATGAGCGTGTTGCAGGTTCAGGGGTTGGTTAAACGCTTCGGCGGATTGCTGGCGACGGACCATGTGTCACTGACGGTAGAGCCGGGCGAGATACATGCGCTAATTGGCCCGAATGGCGCTGGAAAATCGACGCTGATCAACCAGCTTTGTGGCGAGTTGAAGCCCGATGCGGGTCGCATCCGAATTGGCGGGCGCGATGTTACGACCATGGCCGTGCCGGGCCGGGTGGCCTTGGGCTTGGGCCGCACATTTCAGGTCACCAGCCTGCTAAATGAAGCGACCTGCCGCGAGAATATCGCGATGGCAGTGCAGGCGCGCGAAGGGCGGAACTTTCGGATTTGGGATCTGGTCGCAAGTCGTCACAGCCTTTGGGATCAAGCTGACGCGATCCTTGCGAATACGGCGTTGGCGACGCGAGGGGCGGTCGTGGTGCAAGACCTCAGCCATGGCGAGCGAAAGCAGTTGGAACTTCTGGTCGCCTTGGCGCGCAAACCCAAGATTTTGCTGCTGGATGAGCCGATGGCCGGGCTTGGTCATCTGGAAAGTCAAAGCATGGTCGGCCATCTGCGCCAGATCGGGGCGCAAACCCCGATGTTGCTGGTCGAACATGATATGGCGGCGGTTTTCGCGCTGGCGACCCGCATCTCGGTTCTGGTCTATGGGCGCATCATCGCCAGCGGGTCGGTGGCGGATATTCGCCAGAACCCAGACGTGCGCGCGGCCTATCTGGGCGCGGAGGACGAGCCGTGCTGAGCATTGCCAATCTGCAATCTGGCTATGGGGCCAGTCAGGTTTTGTTCGACGTCTCGTTGGATATTCGCGAGGGTGAAGTCGTCACACTTTTGGGCCGCAATGGCATGGGCAAAACCACGACTGTTAAGACGATAATGGGGCTACTTTCCCCGAAATCGGGGCAAATGCGTTTTGCGGGTCAATCGATTTTTGGCCTGGCCCCCGAACGCATTGCGCGTTTGGGGGCCGGCTTGGTGCCGGAAGGGCGGCAGGTTTTCGCAACATTGACGGTGCGCGAAAATCTGGTGGCGACGGCTGCAAACCGGCTGGCGCGACCTGTTCCTTGGGATTTGCCGAAGGTTTACGGTCTTTTTCCACGTCTGGGCGAACGAGCTGGCCAATTGGCAGGCACCTTGTCGGGGGGCGAGCAACAAATGCTGGCGGTGGCGCGCGCACTGATGACCAACCCGCGCTTGCTGATACTGGATGAGGCGACCGAGGGCCTTGCCCCGGTGATCCGAACCGAGATTTGGCAGGTGATTGAAACGCTGGCGGCCCAAGGCCAGTCAATCTTGCTGATCGACAAGAATTTGGCGGTGTTAAAGCGACTGGCCGATCGGCATTACATCATCGAAAAAGGCCGGACGGTTTGGCAAGGCAATGGGGTCGAACTCGATCGGGAGGCCGAAAAGGTGCAGACCTACATCGGCCTTTGAGGCACGCCCAGATCACATGCCTTCGCGGCAGTCCCCGCTTTGTGCGGTGACGATTTTTCAGAACGGCTGCAACATAAGGGGGAATATGCGGCCCCTACGCTTGGCCGCTGTGATCTTTGCCCAGAACGGTGAAAGCTTGCACCGGTGACAGATGGGAAAAATCGGCGATTTTCGCTTGAATAAAGGCAGCGCAGGCCTTGGGGGCGCCAGCCCCCCTTTTCCCTGCCGCAAAAACGGTTAGTTTGAGCGCCATGTTGCGGATCAATGATCAAATCACCTTGGCCGATTGGGAGCTGAGCGAGAGTTTCTCTCGCTCCTCCGGTCCGGGTGGGCAAAATGTGAACAAGGTCGAAACGGCGGTGGAACTGCGGTTCGAGGCTGAACGCTCGCCCAATTTGCCTGCCCCGGTGAAGGTGCGCCTGAAACGGTTGGCAGGTCGGCGCTGGACGAACGAGGGCTCGATTGTGATCCGCGCCGAGGAAACCCGCAGCCAAATCCGCAACCGGGAATTGGCGCGCGAACGCTTGGTCGCGATGATCCTAGAGGCGCTTGTTGCCCCAAAGCGGCGCATTGCCACCAAACCCACATTGGGCAGCCAGCGCCGCCGCCTGACCGCCAAAGTGGTGCGCGGCACCGTCAAGACGCTGCGTGGCAAAGTGGAGCCAGAAGATTGAACGAAAGCCAAAGTCAGCGCCGCGCCCGCTTGATGGGGCGATCTGTTTCAAGCCTTTCAAAAGCGCGCCAAAGTTGTTAGGGAAAATCCTATTCATGCCGATGTTTTGCGCGAAAATGTTTTGGTGGAGGCGGGCATGCTTAGCCTGATTGATTTTGATGACGTTGGATTTGGCGATCCGCTTTATGATTTAGGAACTGTTTTGTCGCAATGTTTGTATGAACCCAATTATCCAGAGATTAGGGACGCTTCGATAGAAGGCTATGCCAGTTCGCGCAGCGTTGATCCGCAATTTGTTGATCTTTGCACTTTGACCCGCTGCTTGGCTTCGGTCGGCTGGACCATGCGAAGCTTGGCCCATGACAGCCCAATTATGCGCAACCATATTGCGCGGGCGTCACATTGTGCGGCGGTAGTCACCTGATGATCCGCAAAATTTACACAATGCTAAGAAGTCTGCTTTGGAACCCTCCTGCGGTTCAGGTCGCCGCGCTGTGCCACCGCTTGGGCGATGCGGGGCCAGAGGTGCTTTTGGTGAGCAGCCTTGATACACGGCGTTGGATTATCCCGAAAGGATGGCCAATGGACGGAAAATCTTTGGCACAAGCGGCGGAGATTGAAGCATGGGAAGAGGCGGGCGTAAAAGGGCAAATCAGCCTCAAACCCATGGGTCATTTTCACTATGACAAGCGCCAGAAGGGCGGCGTTAATCGGCGTTGCCGGGTGGCGGTATTCCCTTTGCTTGTTGAAACATTGGCCGATGAATTCCCCGAAGCCAACCGCCGAGACCGGAAATGGTTCACCACAGATATCGCCAGCCAAAAAGTCGCAGAGCCCGAGCTGCAGGCAATCTTGCAAAGGTTTTCGGT
>JBLIGH010000085.1:0-10297 GCA_047636855.1 Pseudorhodobacter sp. | reverse complement strand
TTAAAGGCAAGTCCAAGCATGTGCAGGTCACCCTGGACAAGCTGGAAGGCTATTTGGGCGTGCAACGGTTTCGCTATGGTCTGGCGGAATCCGAAGATCAGATCGGCGTTGTCACAGGCTTGGCCTGGACAAGCGTGGGCGGCGAGCTGCTGTCGATTGAAGCGCTGCGTTTGCCGGGCAAAGGTCGGATGAAAACCACAGGTAAGCTGGGCGATGTGATGAAGGAGTCCATCGATGCAGCCGCCAGTTTTGTACGCTCGATCAGTCCTGAAATTGGGGTGAAACCACCGAAATTCGAGACGGTGGATATCCATGTTCACGTTCCGGAAGGTGCCACGCCCAAGGACGGGCCAAGTGCAGGCATTGGCATGGTGACCTCGATTGTATCGGTGTTGACACAGATCCCGGTGCGCAAAGACATCGCCATGACCGGTGAAGTCACCTTGCGCGGCAATGTCCTGCCCATTGGTGGCTTGAAGGAAAAGCTGTTGGCGGCGCTGCGGGGCGGTATCAAAACCGTGCTGATCCCGAAGGACAATGAAAAGGATCTGACCGAGATCCCGGATAATGTGAAGCAAGGCCTGACCATCATTCCGGTGACCCATGTGCGCGAAGTGTTGAAGCTGGCTTTGGTGCGTATGCCTGAACCTGTGGAATGGGACGAAGCTGCCGAAGAGGCCGCGGCAGCGGCCCGGGCTGCGGCACGGGATGCCATACCACAGCACACAGCGCATTAATCGCTTTGAAATGCCGAAAGGCGCGCCAAATCTGGCGCGCCTTTTGCTTTTAGGGCACACAAATCGCCTGATGGACGGCGCTGCTCATTCCCTAGCCGGACTTATTTTTCGACACTTTCGAAATAGCAGCCGTTCGCATTGATGACATGCGGCAGCTATTCGGTCGACACCTCTAGACAGGTACGCTGGTATAGGGATGTGACGCCACACACGATCCGCCATAGTTCTGTGGCAGTAATGGTTTCAGCAGGGATGCCGATCAAGAAGGCCGCGCAATATCCGGGGCACTGCAACCCTTCGATCACATTCCAAACCTATGCACGATTCGACCCATCGCACCTACAAGATGCCGCCGGCATCCTGATTTTTCGCGGGTGCGCAGCGTTTCTTAGGGTCCGTGAACCGCTATCCACGTCGCAATTTTAACGTAAACTGTTGAAATAATGGTGGGTGATAAGGGATTTGAACCCCTGACATCTTCGATGTGAACGAAGCGCTCTACCACTGAGCTAATCACCCGTCGTTGGGCGTCTTAGTTGTCTTCATCGTCATCCGCAAGTGGCTGAGTGTCCTCATCGGGTCCCGATCCGGGGCGTCGCAGCTTCAAAATCAAAATCTCGGATTTGCCGTTTTCTTGGGTACGATTCACTTTCAATTTACCAAGCGGCGGCAGATTCAGTTCTTCGCCGTTTGACAGCGCATCACCCAGCACAGACAGTACAGAGTCGAGGATCAGTTTGATGTCTTTTTTCTTGGCACCAGACGCCAACAAAATCCGGGACACCAATTCTTGTTTTTTGACGAAATCGGTTCCATTGCTGGTGTCTGACTCCGTATTGGGCGCGGTTACGCCTCCGACTACAGTCATTTTGGGCACCACAACTTTGGCTGATTTCGCTTCTGGCGCGGGGATGTTACGCGGCGCGGCAGTTTTGACGGCGGTCTTTGCTACATCAGCGCTTTTAGATATGGCCATGATGACTCCTGATATTCGTTGTTGCCTCAATGGAAACAAACATATCGCGCTTTAACTCAATTGCAAACGGGGGAAATGTTGTAAAAAACGAACACTGCAGACGTTTTATCGTTAATTGGCCACTGACAAGGTCATCGGTTCTTACCAACGTTAATCTGGAACACTGCGTTCAGTTTGTTGTGCCTGCGTTATAGATCGTCTATCTGGGGGCGACACAGCAAAGGGCCTTCGGTTGGCTCTGACAAGCGGGGGCTGGAATGACGGGCAAGAACGGATTGACCTATGCGGACGCGGGCGTTGATATCGATGCCGGTAATGATCTGGTAGAGCGGATCAAGCCAGCCGCCAAACGCACCAGCCGTCCCGGAACGATGTCGGGCCTTGGCGGCTTTGGCGCGCTGTTCGATCTGAAGGCCGCAGGCTATATCGACCCGGTCCTTGTGGCCGCGACCGATGGTGTTGGCACAAAGCTGCGCATCGCAATTGATACGGACAACGTTGATACGATCGGCATTGATCTGGTCGCCATGTGTGTCAATGATCTGGTGTGCCAAGGTGCAGAGCCGCTGTTTTTCCTGGATTATTTCGCAACTGGAAAGTTGGATATTGATCAGGCGACCCGGATTATCGAAGGTATTGCTGCTGGCTGTGAAGCTTCCGGCTGTGCTTTGATCGGTGGGGAAACGGCCGAGATGCCTGGCATGTATCACAATGGCGATTTTGATCTGGCTGGCTTTGCTGTGGGGGCGATGGAGCGGGGTTGCGCCTTGCCCGATGGGGTGGCGCAAGGGGACATTTTGCTGGGATTGGCCTCGGACGGGGTGCATTCCAACGGCTATTCATTCGTGCGCAAAGTGGTCGAGCTGTCGGGCTTGGGCTGGGATGCCGAGTGCCCCTTTGGCATCGAAGGCAATCTGGGCGCGGCGTTGCTGACACCGACCCGGCTTTACGTCAAACAGGCTTTGGCCGCGGTTCGTGCCGGTGGCGTACAGGCTTTGGCGCATATCACGGGCGGGGGATTGACCGAAAACCCACCACGCGTTTTGCCAGATGGCTTGGCCTGCGAAATTGATCTGTCGGCTTGGGCGCTGCCACCGGTTTTCCGCTGGTTGGCCGAAACGGCGGGCATGACAGAGCCGGAATTGCTGAAGACCTTCAATTGCGGCATCGGTATGATGTTGGTTGTCCGGGCTGATCGGGCAGAGGCGCTGACGACGCTGTTGTCGCAATCCGGCGAGACGGTCGTGCAGATGGGGCGTGTCGTGGCGGGCGATGGCGTGATCTACAAGGGCCGGCTTTTGTGAAACGCGTCGCCATCCTGATTTCTGGGGGTGGTTCCAATATGTTGGCGCTGGCCCATGATATGGTTGGCGATCATCCTTGCCGCCCGGTTTTTGTCGGCTCCAACGACCCTACCGCAGGCGGATTGGCCAAAGCCGCCGCCATGGGCATTGCGACTGCGGCAGTGGACCACCGCCCTTACGGCGCGGATCGTGCCGCTTTTGAGGCTGCTTTGCTGGAACCGATCTTGGCCTCGGCACCGGATATTCTGTGTCTGGCTGGATTTATGCGGGTGTTGACCCCGGCTTTTGTGGCCCGGTTTGAAGGGCGGATGCTGAATATCCACCCGTCGCTTTTGCCGAAATACCCCGGATTGCACACCCATTCCCGCGCCCTTGCGGCGGGTGACACGCAAGCGGGCTGTTGCGTGCATGAGGTGACTGCCGTTTTGGACGACGGCCCGTTACTTGGCCGTGCCGTGGTCCCTATTTTGCCCGGTGATACGCCTGATGATCTGGCAGCCAGAGTCCTGGTGCAAGAGCACCGTCTTTACCCCGCCGTGCTGCGCCGCTTTGCACAGGGCAATCGCAGCCTGTTGGCGCTTTAACGCGTCTTCTCCAATGTGCTTTCGATTTGCGGCGTTAAGCTGCAAGCGCCGCATCCCGCACTGCCTTGTTCAAAAAAATTGTCCCCACCGGGGTGAACCGGCAGGGACTGGGGGTAAGTGGGTCACGTGTTTTGCAAGCAGCGACCGGTAAACCCGGTAAGATCTGTTTACGATGATTCCCTTACCAAACCGTTACCCCCTTCGAGGGTCACGAGCCTTCAAAGGCACAAAGGGCATGAACCTCCAGCCCCATCGCTTCCAGTTTTTTCCGGCCGCCCAAGTCTGGCAAATCCACGACAAAAGCGCAGCCCACCACCTCGGCACCCAGACGTTCCAGCAGTTTGACGCCAGCCTCTGCGGTGCCGCCCGTGGCCAAAAGATCATCGACCAGCAATACTTTCTCGCCTGCGCGCATCGCATCCTCATGCAGCTCCATCACCGCCTCGCCGTATTCCAGCGTATAGGCCTGAGAAAGGGTCCGCCCCGGCAGTTTACCCTGCTTTCGAATTGGCACGAAGCCTGTGGAAAGCTGATGCGCCACAGCGCCGCCAAGGATAAAACCGCGCGCTTCCAGCCCCACGACCTTATCGATCCGCATCCCGGCATAGGGTGACAGCAATTGGTCGATCGCCATGCGAAAGCCCCTCGGATCGGCAAAGAGGGTCGTGACGTCGCGAAACATAATTCCCTCATGCGGGAAATCAACGATGGTACGGATATAATCTTTGACGGTTTTCATCGGGTTCTTTTGCTTCTTTGGGTCAGGGTCAATTCAGTTTGTAACACTTGCAGGGGCCTAGTGGAATTGAAGCGGTCAACAGATGCTTTGGCTTATGACAAAAGCCAAAAGTGATTTTGCGCGCAGCACATGATGATCGATTTGCGGTCTTGAAATGATTTGAATTCACTTCAAAACACGCCCCGCAACAGCGTCCAACTTGGCCAACAGGCCTGCGTCGCGCATCGCCGGGGCGGTCATGATGGCATTGTCCAAGGCGCGGTCGCAGCCATGCGGGCAAGCGGTGCGATCAGGGCCAAGCAAGGCGGGCAGGCGCGCGATCATGTCGCGGGCATGGCCGGAATTGCGCGTCAGGGTGGCGATGACCGCAGCCACGTCCACAGCGTCATGCGCCGTATGCCAGCAATCATAATCGGTGACCATCGCGACCGAGGCATAGCAAAGCTCGGCTTCGCGGGCCAGCTTGGCCTCTGGCATATTGGTCATGCCAATCACATCCGCACCCCAGGCCCGGTACATCTGCGATTCGGCGCGGCTGGAAAATTGCGGCCCCTCCATCGCCAGATAGGTGCCGCTGCGGTGCACGCGCACGCTGTTTGCAGCCTGTGCACAAGCCTCGCCCAGCCGTGGGCAGGTCGGATCTGCCACTGAGACATGCGCAACACAGCCCGAACTGAAAAACGATTTCTCGCGGGCAAAGGTGCGGTCGATGAACTGTTCGACGATCACAAAATCGCCGGGTGCAAAGTCTTCGCGCAGCGAACCACAGGCAGAAACCGAGATGATATCGGTGCATCCCAACCGCTTTAGCGCGTCAATATTGGCGCGGTAAGGTACATCGGTCGGGCAATGAACATGCCCACGACCATGACGGGGCAAAAACGCCATCGCGACGCCGTCCAACCGGCCGACCAGCACCTCGTCAGAAGGCTTGCCCCATGGGGTTTTCACCTTTACCCAGCTTGCCCCTTCCAGCCCGTCAATCTCGTACAGGCCAGAGCCGCCGATCACGCCGATCATGGTTTGCATTCCTTGTCCTTCACCCTAGAAATGCGCTTAGGATAGGGTGGCTGTCACTGCGGTGAAAGCCCTAATCCTGTGCGGTTTTCTGGGTTTGGGCAATTGCCCCGCTTGCTGCCACATGTTAGGCGCGAAACCGGGTTTTGCGGCCTTGGAGGACTGCATTTGTATAAGTTGGAGGAAGAGACAGAGGCCGATTGGTGGGAGGTCGAGGCGCTGTATGACCTGTGTTTCGCACCGGGGCGAACGGCGCTTTCCTCTTACCGGCTGCGGGACGGCGTGCCGCCAGTTGCGGGGCTTTGCCATGTGCTGCGCGATGGCGACGGGGTTTTGGCAGCGGTGATCCGCTATTGGCCGGCTTTGGCGGGCGGTCAGCAGATTTTGCTGCTGGGTCCGATTGCCGTACACCCAACGCGTCAGGGCGAGGGGCTTGGCGCGTTGCTGATTATCGAGAGTTTGGCCGAGGCAAAGCGCCTTGGTTGGGCGCGGGTTTTGCTGGTGGGTGACGCGCCTTATTACAAACGCTTTGGCTTTTACAAACTGGACGGCGTCGAGATGCCACCACCCACCAACCCCGAGCGCGTCTTGGGGGTCGAGCTGGTGCGCGGCGCTTGGAATGAGGCCAAGGGCCTTGTGACTCGGCCCTAGCTGCATGCGGCGTGGACCTTGCTCAAAGCCCTCGCACTCCTTACCTTAACAACATGGATGATCTTGCCCCTTCGTCAGTGCCAATGATTGCGCCGCCCGATCCCCGTCTGGAGATTATGCGGCTTGCTGGGCGCTATGCAAAAGCGAACGGCCCGGTCATGGGGCTTGTGACGCGGCTGGGCGGCAAGATCGAAGCGCAGCTGGATCAATTGCCCCCCGGATTTCGCCAGAAGGTCGAACAGGTCACAAGCGAGGCGCTGAAACAATCGCTGAAACTGGCGGTCCATGGCCGGAACGCCCCGGATTTTGGGCCACGTGCGGCCCCTGCTTTGGCCGCACTGGCCGGGGCTGTGGGCGGTGCGGGCGGCATCGCGACGGCGTTGGCCGAATTGCCAGTGACGGTGACGATGATCTTGCATTCCATTTTGCGCGCAGCCGAGGCCGAAGGCTTTGACACTCACCTGCCCGAAGTTCAGGCCGAGGCCCTGCGGGTGTTATCATCTGGCGGGCCTTTGGCCGAGGATGACGGGGTGAACACCTCATTTCTGGGCGCAAGGCTGACGCTTTCCGGCTCGGCGGTTCATAAAATATTGGCAAGCATCGTGCCCGGTTTTGCAACGGTGCTTAGCCAGAAGCTGGTCGCCCAAACCATTCCGGTCTTGGGCGCGGTAACTGGGGCGGCGCTGAACACCGCGTTTTTGACCTATTACCGCGAAGTGGCGCATATCCGCTTTTCGCTGTTGCGACTGAGCATTCAGCATGGGGCGGAACCGGTGCGGCTTGCGTTCGAGGCGGAAAGCAAAGCGTTGAAACTGGGGCGCTAATCGTCAGGCTCGCCTAATCCTCGCCTTGCGGGCGAATGCCGTAGCGCGCGATTTTATCGGCCAAAGTTCGGCGCGGTAACCCCAGCGAATGCGCCGCCCGCTCGGTCGAGCCATGGGCTGCATCCACCGCGGCCCGGATTTCGCGCGCCTCAAATTCGGCAAGCCGTTCGGGCAATGTGGTGCCGGGCAGCGTCTCTGCCATCGGGGCCGGGTCGAGGCCCATCGCAAGCCGTTCCGCTGCCGCTTTGAGTTCGCGCATATTGCCGGGCCAGTCATGGCGCAACAGGGCGCGCCGTTGGGTAAAGCTGACCTCGGGCACTGGTCGACCGTAACGGCGGGCCGTCAGCGTCACATAATGGCTGTAGATCAGCGCAATGTCGGGACCAAGATTGCGCAGCAGCGGCAAGGTCACCTCGGCACCGGCAAGCCGGTAAAACAGATCGGCGCGAAAACGCCCGGCTTGGGCCGCCACACGCAGATCGGTTTTGGAAGTGGCGATGATGCGCAGATCCAGCGGGCGCAGACGGTTCTCGCCCAACCGCTCGACCTCGCGCTCTTGCAATGCGCGCAGCAACTTGGCTTGCAGCGGTAGGGCCATCGCCTCGACCTCGTCCAGCACCAATGTGCCGCCAGATGCCGCCTCTAGCTTGCCGGGCTTTTCGACTGCACCGGGAAAGGCCCCGGCGGCATGGCCAAATACCTCCAACTCGAACAATTGTTCGGGCAGCGCGGCGCAATTCAGCGCGATATAAGGGCCATTGCAGCGCGGACTGTCCGCATGAAGGCTGCGCGCTGCAAGCTCTTTGCCGGTGCCGGTCTCGCCGGTCAACACGACGTCCACATCCAGCGGCGCCAGTGCCGACAACTGTTGGCGCAATGCGGTAATTGGCGGGCTTTCGCCAAGCAGCGCGCCGGATTTCGCTTGCAGCGCCAGTTGTAGTCGCGCGACCTCGGCCCGTGTGGCACGGGCCCGCAACACACGATCCAGCACCATCAAAAGGTGGCGGGCATCATAGGGTTTTTCCAGAAAATCCTCGGCCCCCGACTGAATGGCGCGCACCGCATGGGCGACATCGCCGTGACCGGTCAGCAAGATTACGGGCAAATCCCGGCGCGTGGCGCGGATATGGTCCAGCAATGCAAAACCATCCATACCGGGCATTCGAAGATCAGTGATCAGCGCGTCGGGTGGCGCAATTTCGATCGCTGCGGCAGCCTCTTCGGCGCGCAGGAAGCCGCGCGCGATATGGCCACCAACCTCGACCAGATCGGTCAGCGCGGCCAGGTGATCGGCGTCATCATCAACGATAAACACGCTCATTCAGCGGCCCTCGCCAGGGATATAGCAAGCGGCAGGGTGACGCGGACTTCGGTGCCTTGACCGGGGGCCGAGGCGATGTCGATGCGCCCGCCGAACTCCCCCACAATGGCCTGCGAGATCGACAGGCCAAGGCCCAACCCTTCGCCACTCATCTTGGTTGAAAAGAAGGGTTCCGCGACGCGAGACAGGTCCTCGCCGGAAATGCCGCTGCCAGTGTCGCGAACGCAGATCAGGGCGCAATCTGTTGTTTCAAAACGAATTTCGATTTCAGCGCCGTCGCGTCCTTCAACCGCATCCAATGCATTCAGCAGCAGGTTGACGACAACCTGCTCCATCCGCACCGCGCCCGCGCGGGCCAAAACCGGTACAGACGAGGGCGTCACCAAAGGGTGTACGCCCACAGCTTTGGCGCGGGGCAAGACAAGATCAATCGCATTTTCAACGGTTTGACGCAGGTCGATCAGGGACAGTTCGCCCTGTTCGCGCCGGCTGAAGGATTTCAGATGCTTGGTCGTGCGCTGCATCCGGCGGACCAGATTGCGCGCCGTGGTGATGCGGGTTTGAGTTTTGACTTCGGTCGCGGGCAAGGCAAGTTCGGCTGCCCCCAAAGTCGCTTCCATCGCCGCAAGGGGTTGGCTTATTTCATGCACGATGGCGGCGGACATCCGGCCAAGTGCGGCCATTTTCTCGGAATGAATCAAGCCCTCTTGCGCGGCGCGCAACTCGGCCTCGGTCTTGCGCCGCGCTTCGATCTCGCGGCCCAGATCATGGGTTCGTTCGGACACCCGCGCCTCCAGTTCAGCGTTTTGGCGCAGGCGCAGTGCAACCAGTTGTCGGCGTTGATGTAAAATTTTGGCAAACCCAGTCGCCAGAAAAGCCAAAAGCGCCGCCCCCAAAGCCCAAATCGTGGCGCTGGTGGTCAATGGGGCCTCTTTGGCGCCGGCAATCAGGGTCCAGCCTTCGGTCTCTAGCGCGTGAAACCGCAGGTGCATCGACGCGGCGCCGATCACAGCGCGCGCGGGGCCGGTCAGGATCGGGGTGGCGGTGGCCAGATTAACACCGTCATAGGTGCGGTTGCCGTGAATACGGTCCAGCGCTGCAGGCAAGAGCGCTGCGACAGGGCGGTAAAGCCAATCTTGCGCGCCGCTGAGAAACACAACCTTATCGGCATCTGCAATCGCTGTTGCAAGGCCCGCGCTGGCCCATGTGTCTTGCAACGGTTTGAGGTCCACTTTCACGACAAGGACACCGGACGCCGCACCAATATCGATGCGCGTGGACAAGAAATACCCAGGTTGGCCAGTGGTCACACCGATCGCATAGAACCGTCCCTTACCGCTTTGCAAAGCTTGCGCAAAATACGGGCGGAAACTGTAATTACGCCCGATAAGGCTTTGTTCCGTTGCAAAATTCGATGCCGCGATCGCAGTGCCATTTCGGTCGAGCAAAAACAGCTGTGCGGCCCCCGAATGATCCGTGACCCGGGCAAGATAACGGTTGGCTGTGGCGATGGCCGTTTGATCTTCGGGGTGGCGGATCGCGTCCAAAATGCGGGCATCTTCGGCGGCAACAGCGGGAAGCGAGCGAAAACGCTCTATCTCGGTCTCGACCGCGCGGGCGGTCAGGATCAAGGATTGATCAAGGGTGGCATTTTGGCGCATTTCATTGACGTGCAAGGCATAGACAAACGCCAGACTCGCGGCACAAAGCGCTAAGGCGATGGCCGCGAAAAGGGTGCGCTGCCCGGTCATGAAACCCCATCAGCCAGCAGGGTTGCGACGATGTGTTCGGCAATCGGGATCGCCGAGGTTGCAGCGGGCGAGGGCGCGTTGCAGACATGCAGTGCGTGGCGGGTTTGCACGAAAAGGAAATCGTCGATCATCCGCCCGTCGCGCCGTACGGCTTGGGCCCGCACCCCGGATTTATAGGGGGCAAGATCGCGCAACTCGATCCGGGCACAGTATTTCTGCACCTTCTTGAGGTAGAGTTTAGGCAGCAAAGCCGACGAAAGCTCGTCCGCCGCAGAGCCTATGTTGCGCGCCATCAGCTTCCAAAAACCGGGGTAGCCGAGGCTGGCGGCAAGATCAGCAAGATTGACGCTGGTTTTGCTGTAGCCTTCCCGCGCGCCTGCCAGCACTGCCGAA
>JBLIGH010000084.1:0-10330 GCA_047636855.1 Pseudorhodobacter sp. | reverse complement strand
CCGCTTCGGCGGCATCACAAATCTCAGCTTGCTTACTGCTTCGGTCATGCTTCTCTTCAATCGCAACCGCGATCATATTTTGTTGCTTGCCTACGACATGCTCGACCGCGGATAGATATTCGCGCGCAAGCCCGCCATGGGCGACAATTACAATGCCGATCACGGTTTGATCACCCTGTCCCACTAGCAGGCGCAACTGCGGCCCTGCGTTCAAGCTCCCTATGACGTTTTGCCACTGGCCAGCCAGCTTCCGCAAGACGTCTTCCTAATATTTCCGTCATAGCGACGGATCTGTGTTGCCCTCCGGTACACCCAAAGCCGATCGAGAGGTGCGCCTTGCCCTCATCCAACTGCGCGGGCAACAAAAACAGAACCAAATCCGTCACCTTTGTCACGAACTCACCAAATCGCGGGTCTGTCGCGATATGGTCAACCACAGCAGCATCACGGCCATCCATGTCGCGCAAGCCTGCAACCCAATGCGGGTTCAGCAGAAAGCGACAGTCGAAAATCATATCGACGCCGCGCGGCACGCCCCGTTTGTACGAAAAACTTTGGACAGAGACCGCCATCCGGGCCGCAGCACTGCTGTCAAACCAGCGCACCAATTCCGCTTTCAGATCATGGGGCGACATCTCGGTCGTATCGATCAGATGATCGGCACGGACGCGGATCGGGACAAGTAAATCAATCTCGCGGGCGATCCCGTCGGTTGGCGTGTCTTCGTTGGCCAAAGGATGCCGCCGTCGCGTTTGCGAATAGCGCTGAATCAGCTCCGCCACCCCGCAATCGAGGTAGATAACTTCAAGCATTACGCGTGGATCGCGGGTCAAGCTGTCGATCATCTCGATCAAGGTCGTGGCGTTAAAGTCCCGATTGCGGACGTCGACACCCAATACGATCGGGCGGCCCAACGAAACCCCTTCGATCAGCCGCGGCACAAGGCTGAGCGGTAGGTTGTCAATAACCTCATAGCCCACATCCTCTAACGCGTTAATCGCAGTTGTGCGTCCAGCGCCTGATGGGCCAGTAATCAGTATGATCCGATGCTCTGCGCTAGGCGTATCTGTCGTCATCCGCTTGCTCTATTCCGCTCTTCCTGCTTTAAGATAGTGCAGTATCGCGGCGGGAAAATGGCCTCCCGAAACTTTGAAGACAAGGTCAATCGGCACACCCAGCACTGGTTGCTGTCGATTAGGCGGTAGGCGTTGCAATTCGCTTTGGTCCAAATCAACCAAAAGATGTATCCTAACCAAGCCGTGAGGTTCTGCATTCAGAATTCCGATATTTCGGGCCTCGATTAAACCCCTGATCCGAGGTGGAGAATCAGCAAAGATCTCGGGGCCTTGGCGCGACACGATTACCCGGTCATCTGCAACCAACACCGCACCATAGGCCATCAATTGCAAGGCAAGTGCAGATTTCCCAGCACCCGAAGCGCCCAAGATCAAAACACCCCGCCCCGCAACCGCCACGCAACTTGCATGCCAAGTTTCACTGATTTCAGTCACGTTCCAGCCCTATCACCGCAGCGGCAGCAGGTCACGGCTTCACACCGGAAGACCAACCACAAAGCGTGCGCCCAAGGGTTCTGATGTCACATCAGCCGTTGTCGGGCGAATATTTTCGGCCCAGATCACGCCGCCATGCGCATCGACAATCTGCTTGGAAATTGCAAGGCCAAGGCCGGAATGATCGCCAAACTGCGCCACTGGCCGTTCGGAGTAAAAGCGTTTGAACACTTTGCCAAGCGCTTGATCTGGAATGCCCGGCCCGGTATCTTCAACCACAATCAAAACCCGGTTTTCACGCCTGCGCGCCCAAACCCGCACCGCGTCACCCTCTTCGCAGAACGAGACCGCATTGGTAATCAGGTTGACGAAAACCTGCGCCAACCGCGCTTCCAAACCCCGGATAACGATCGGATCTTGTGGCAGGTCAATAATGAAATCGACCCCCTTTTGACCCGCTTGTTCACCAAGATATTCAGCCAAGTTGCCCAGCGTCTTCAGTAGGTTGAACTCTTCTTCTTCTTCTTTGACAAGCTCGCTGTCCAACCTTGATGCGTTCGAGATGTCGCTGACCAAGCGGTCCAGCCGGCGCACGTCATGTTCGATCACATTCAACAGCTTCTCGCGTTGATCATCGCGCTTTGCCACCCGCATCGTGCCCACGGCAGAACGCAGGCTGGCCAGTGGATTTTTTATCTCATGACTCACGTCGGCGGCGAATTGTTCGTTCGCATCAATTCGATCATAAAGTGCCGCAACCATGCCACGCATCGCGACCGAAAGGCGGCCGATCTCGTCGGGGCGTGCCGCCAAATCGGGGATCCGCACACGACCCGGTGCCATCTTGCGCGCATCGCGATCCCGGCCAAGCTCTGCTGCGGCGGCCAGATCAGACAGGGGGTTAGCAATGGTCGAGGCCAAAACAAGGCTCAGCCCGATTGACACCAACAAGGCAATCACGAACATTTGTAAAACCTGCTCGCGTTCATGGCGAACCAGTCGGTCAATTTCGCCTTCAGCAGAGATCAGAGCGACAACGCCAAGCACTTCGCCTGCACGCCAGATCGGGGCCGCAACCGAAAACAACGGCCCCCCCTCGCGATCATTCGCAGTATGGGCATTGGTTTTGCCGCCCAACGCAGGCTCGAACACCGTGCGCGCCATGCTTTCACTGTCCACCACTTGGCCGTTATTCTCGGCCACGGACAATACGCCTGACACCAAATCCCATATAGAATTCAGAAAATCGGTGATGATGGTCGAGCGGACATCATCCGACAAGCCATCCGCATCGCGCGGCACCCCCTGGCCAGAGGCAAGAACTTGCCCCCCCTTATCAAAGATAAAGACGTTTACGCCGGGACCGATGTTCACATTTGCCAGCGCCCGCCCGACGTCAAGACCTTGCCCCGAGGTCAGATCAACAGCCTCAGTTCCGGGCATCAACGCCTCGAAAACATCGGCAATCAGCTCGGCTTCGGTGACCAGCCCCATTTCGCGCTGAAAGACCAAACTGTCGCGGAAGGGGTTCATAAACAAAACCCCGGCCACCAAAATGACCAATGCCATCATGTTGAAAATGACAATTTTACGCGCCAAGGGCGATCGGTTAAGGGCAACAAGGCCACGGCGACCCCTATAGGCGCGCAGTTCTGGTTCCACCAGATTATCAGGGGATACCCAATCCTCGCCAAGCAAAACTTCCCCATCGCGCCGCCGGGGCGGTTTGGATTTTTCGGAAGCTTTCTCAACCGTCATGTTAGGTGAAATCTGCGGCGCAGTTGTCATCGCAACGCATCACTCTTCGTTATAACGGTAGCCGATACCATAAAGCGTTTCGATCGCCGAAAATTCGGAATCTGCTGTTCGCATTTTCTTGCGCAACCGCTTGATATGGCTGTCGATTGTCCGGTCATCGACATAGACCTGATCGTCATAAGCCACATCCATCAATTGATCGCGGCTTTTGACAAAACCGGGGCGCTGCGCCAGCGCCTGAAGCAATAGAAACTCGGTGACTGTCAGCGAAACATCGTTTCCCTTCCAAGCAACAGAGTGCCGCAGCGGATCCATCCGCAGTTGCCCACGTTCGATCACTTTGGTTTCTTCTGTCACAGCCACTTCGTCGGTGGCGATAGCTTCTTGCCGACGCAACAATGCGCGAATGCGTTCCACCAAAAGGCGTTGCGAGAATGGCTTTTTGACATAGTCATCAGCGCCCATCCTAAGGCCCAGAACCTCGTCAATCTCATCATCTTTGGAAGTGAGAAAAATGATCGGCATCGTGGTTTTCTGCCGCAAGCGCTGCAGCAGATCCATACCATCCATCCGCGGCATCTTGATGTCCAAGACCGCCATATCAGGCAAGCGCCTATTGAAGGCATCCAGCGCGGATTGACCGTCATTATAGGTTTCAACCTCGAAGCCTTCGGCTTCAAGAGTCATCGCAACCGACGTCAGAATATTTCTGTCGTCGTCCACAAGGGCGATCCTCGACATCTGTGGTTTCCCCATACTGCTCATTATATTTTTTTACATGTTTCCGGTTTTACGCCAAAGAATCAACTGCTAACTGCGAATCACCTCGCCAGCGCCCTATAAGAAGACCTCAAAATTAAGAATGTTTGACTAATTTGCCGCAGTCTTGGTTCTGGCAGGCCCAAATCGGCCGATGATTGCGCTAACTGAAAAATGATTGCGCTAACCTGTCGGTTGGTTGCGCTAACGATGCCACAGCCTCCTATTCCCAATCTAAAAGCCCGTGCTATAGGGAAATTGTCGGCCTCGGCTCCGGGGGCGACCGGTCATTTCATTGCTGAAAGGCCGACCCAATTGTAATATTTTGTCGCAACGATCGGCAACGGGAGCTTGCAAGAGATGAACCACGGACGTGTAAACCCAACCCAAAAACTTGAAGATCAAGGCTTTAACGGGCTGGGCGCTGTCTATTACAACCTGATCGAACCCGCTTTGGTCGAAGCTGCCGTTGCGCGCAACGAAGGAAAGCTGGGCATCGGAGGGGCGTTTCTTGTCTCGACCGGCCAATATACCGGACGGTCTCCGAAGGATAAATTTGTCGTCCGCACGCCATCGGTTGAAGATACGATCTGGTGGGAAAACAACGCGCCCATGACACCACAGGCTTTTGCCAATTTGCGCAGTGACATGCTGGCGCATATGCAAGGCGGCGATTACTTCGTCCAAGACCTCTATGCTGGCGCAGACCCCGAACACCGTCTGGACGTGCGTGTCATCACGGAACTGGCTTGGCACAGTCTTTTCATCCGCCATATGCTGCGCCGCCCCGACCGGGCAGAGCTGGACAGTTTTACCCCGGAATGGACGATCATCAATTGCCCCAGCTTCAAGGCTGATCCAGCCAAGCATGGCTGCCGCACAGAAACCGTGATCGCGTTGAATTTCGATGCAAAGGAAATTTTGATCGCCAATACGGCCTATGCCGGCGAAAATAAGAAATCTGTGTTCTCGTTGCTAAACTATCTTTTGCCCGAAAAAGGCGTGATGGCGATGCATTGTTCGGCCAATCACGCGGTTGGCGACCCAGAGGATGCGGCGATTTTCTTTGGCCTGTCGGGCACCGGCAAGACAACGCTTTCGGCAGACCCCGCCCGCACCCTGATTGGCGATGACGAGCATGGCTGGTCCGACAAGGGCACGTTTAACTTCGAAGGTGGTTGCTACGCCAAAACCATCAACCTGCGCGCTGATGCCGAGCCCGAGATCTATGCCACCACACACCGCTTCGGCACCATCGTTGAAAATATGGTCTATGATCCAGAGACGATGGAGCTGGATTTTGACGATGACAGCCTGACCGCCAATATGCGCTGCGCCTATCCGCTAGAGGCGATCTCGAATGCATCGAAAACCGGGCTTGGCGGGCGGCCGAAAAACATCATCATGCTGACCTGTGATGCGTTTGGCGTGCTGCCTCCGATCGCGCGGCTGACACCAAGCCAAGCGATGTATCACTTCTTGTCCGGCTTCACCTCGAAAGTGGCGGGAACCGAGCGGGGGGTTACGGAACCAACACCGACATTCTCGACCTGTTTTGGCGCGCCGTTCATGCCGCGCCGGCCCGAGGTGTACGGCAAACTGCTGCAAGCGAAAATCGCGCAGCATGGGGCGACCTGCTGGCTGGTCAACACCGGCTGGACCGGTGGGGCTTACGGCGTTGGCAGCCGGATGCCGATACGGGCCACCCGCGCACTTCTGACAGCCGCCCTCAACGGATCATTGGCCAAGGCAGAGTTCCGCCGTGATCCAAACTTCGGGTTCGAAGTACCCGTCTCGGCGCATGGCGTGGCAGAGGTCTTGCTTGACCCGCGCCAAACCTGGGCCGATGCGGCGGCTTACGATGTGCAGGCCAAAAAGCTGGTCCAGATGTTTGCCGATAACTTCGGCCAATATGTCCCCTTCATCGATGCTGACGTGAAAGCGGCGGCAATCGGCTAGGCAAAACGCTTGGGGGTGTACGAGGTGGATGCCCCCCCCAAGCGCGGTTCAAACCGCAAAAAAGCAGCCGCGCTTACCAAATCTGGAAAGCGCGGCGGATCAGGTTAAGCCCACTTAGCACCAAAAGGATCTGGGTCAGACGGCGAAAACGATTCTGGTCCAGCCGATCCCCCACTTTCAGCCCAAAAGCCATTCCCAGAACCGCAGGCACAACCAACGCGGCGGAAAAGGTGAAATTTGGGCCGCTCATCACGCCCGAATTCAGATGCGCCACCAAAAGCATCACCGAACCAAGCAGAAAAATGACACCTTGGACGCGCATCATTTCCGCTTTTGGGACCGAAACCGACATCAAAAAAACCAGCAAAGGTGGGCCCCAAATTCCCGACACCCCGCCATAAAGCCCCGAAAGGATGCCCAATGCCCATTCGGCGCGATTGCGATGGGCCAGCTTGATCGCCAGACTGTATCCGCAAAGTTGCAGCACGGCATAAAGCGTCATGGGCACGCCGATCATCAGCAAAAACAAGGGCTGCGGGATGGCGCTGGCGAATTGCGCCGATATCAGAATGAAAACCAATGTCGCCGTGACAAACCGCCAATAGCGCCGTGTGGTGGCCATGGCCGCGCGCGGCCCGTCACGCAGTGCTTGCCAAAGGTTGGTGGCCAAAGTCGGCAAGATCAGCCCCGCCAAGGCAATCTCTGGCGGCAGAAAGGATGACAAACCGGAAACCAACAACATTGGCATCGCAAATCCGACCGTGCCTTTGACGAAACCGGCGAAAAGCGCAATCGCCAAAGCTGCCATAAATGCAGGCGCGGGCATGCCCGCCATCAGAATATCCATCGCCGCTCCTTTTGTTAGCCGCCTTATAGAACAGTGCGGCCACCGCTGCATTCAAAATTGGTCGCGACACATTAAGTCAAAATATGGTTTAATATTGAAATCTTGTTGCGCACAGACTGCAAACTGACTAGATCATTGTGCAAGTGCAGAAACGGAGCAATTTCATGGCCCATGACGGACAGACCCTGACCGATGCGACACCGCAAATCCTTCCGCAATTGCTGGACCTGACGCAGGCTGCCCTGCCCGAGGTTGAAGCGCTGCTCAACACGGCGCGCACGGCGCTGCGGGCTTTGGTCACGGTGAATGGCAAAGTGTCTGGCCCCGCGATGGAGGCCGATCAATCCGCAGCCCATTGCTTAAGCTGGCTGGCCACCTACACGGAATCGCTGCGCCAAATGCGCGCTTGGGCGGGCCGTTTGGACGATGAAGGCAAGTTCGGCGCGATGGAGGCCCTGCTGCTGCAAATCGGCTTTGGCGAATATCTGGCACAAATCGCGGGCGGCATCCCGATGAGCCAAGGCGAGATTGCGCGCCTGATCGATCTGGGGCTGACTTGGCCCCCCGGCGAGGCTGCAGCACGGCTGATTGCGCGCGGCAATACGCCCCAAACACGCGCAGCCCTAGTGGCATTGATGCGCAACAATCAGGGCCGCGCAACGTTTGGCGCCTCTGGTCTGGACGAAGAGCTGGAAATGATCCGCGACCAGTTTCGCCGCTTTGCCGACGAAGAAGTGGTGCCGCATGCCCATGGCTGGCATTTGCGTGACGAGCTGATCCCTATGAGCATCATCGAAAAGCTGGCCGAAATGGGTGTTTTCGGCCTGACGATCCCAGAGGAATTCGGCGGCTATGGTCTGTCAAAAGCCTCGATGGTCGTGGTTAGCGAGGAACTCAGCCGTGGCTATATCGGCGTAGGCTCGCTCGCGACCCGCAGCGAAATTGCGGCGGAACTGATTTTATGTGGCGGAACGGACGCCCAAAAATCGCAGTGGCTGCCAAAATTGGCCAGCGGTGAAACCCTGCCCACGGCGGTTTTCACCGAACCCAATACCGGGTCTGACCTTGGCTCGCTTCGGACCCGCGCGGTGAAAGAAGGTGATGATTGGCACGTCACGGGCAATAAAACCTGGATCACCCATGCAGCCCGCACCCATGTCATGACCCTGCTGGTCCGTACTGACCCCGAGACGACGGATTACCGTGGCTTGTCGATGTTTCTGGCCGAAAAAACCCCCGGCACCGACGCCGAACCTTTTCCAACCCCAGGCATGACCGGCGGCGAGATCGAGGTTCTGGGTTATCGTGGCATGAAGGAATACGAGCTGGCCTTTGACGGCTTTGCCGTGAAGGGTGAAAACCTTTTGGGTGGTGTGCCGGGTCAAGGCTTTAAACAACTGATGCAAACCTTCGAATCTGCCCGCATCCAGACCGCAGCCCGCGCCATCGGCGTGGCGCAAAACGCGTTGGAGGTTGGCATGCAATATGCCGAGGATCGAAAACAGTTCGGCAAATCACTGATCGAATTTCCCCGCGTCGCGGGCAAGCTTGCGATGATGGCGGTCGAAGTGATGATGGCGCGCCAGCTGACCTATTACTCGGCTTGGCAAAAGGACCATGACAAGCGTTGCGACCTCGAGGCCGGCATGGCCAAGCTTTTGGGTGCGCGGGTGGCTTGGGCAGCGGCAGATAACGCGCTGCAAATTCACGGCGGCAATGGGTTTGCACTGGAATATCAGATCAGCCGCATTCTGTGCGACGCACGCATTTTGAACATCTTCGAAGGGGCCGCTGAAATTCAGGCACAGGTCATTGCGCGACGCTTGCTGGACTGATCGATGCACCCGCACAGAGCGCGGCTACAGCAGCCAAACGGGTAATCGCACCCCACCTTCAGCACCCAAATGGATCGGCGTACGCAAAAGCCCCGGCGGTGAAGGTGGCATGCCAACCTCGTCGCTGGGTTTGGCAATCTCCAACGCCAGCACGATCGCAATACCGGTCAGTACGATCAGCCGTTCTTGCGTGGTCAATGAGCTCAGCAATCGCTTCATACGCTTGCATAGCAACCGACAAGCTGTTCTGCAAAGCCTGATTAGGTTTCAGCCACCACGCCGCCATGCGATGGGCGGATAACACCAAGGCGCGGGTGCAAACGGCTTGCGACAAGCAACGAGGCGCCAAGCCCGGCGCTGACCGCGATAAAAATCCCCGGCAATGGCACCACAAGCAACACCAGCCACGCAGCCCCCGGCGTCAAAATGCCCGACACATCGCGAAAGCTGGAATAGACAGCCGACATTTCCGTCCGCTCCGATGGTTTCACCGCCATCAAGAAGGGCAAGCCGCCGATCACATCCAACAAGACCAACATCGACGAGGCCAGCAGGCAGGCCAACACCGTCATCCAAGGCCAATGCGACAGCAGACCGGCGATTAGGAACAGCGCGCTGCACACGCCAAAGGCAAACCGAACCGAGCGCGGAACAGCCGCCTTGCGTGCCCAACGCAGCATCAGCGGCGAAATGAACAAAAGCACGTTCGACAGCGACAAGACCACGCCGCCGACTTTGTCGCCCAACCCCGCCTCGATGCAAAAGATCGGCAGGTAGACCACGTAGACCCACCACCCACAGGACCGGACAACGGCGAACATCCATCCCGCAATCAACCTTGGTTGGGCAAAAAACCGACCTAGAAAAGCCAAGGGATTGGTGGCCGGGCGACGTGCCCGGCTGATTTGCTTGCCATTGCCAAGGCGCAATATCCAGAAAACGACCAACAGAACAAATCCCATCACACCTGACAGTATAAACGGCAAAGGCACCCAAACTTCGCGCAGCCAGACACCAAGCAACGGGCCGATGGCCCAGGGCGCTGCCGCATAAACCATATTCAGGGACTGACTGCGGCCAAGCTCTGAACGCTCAATGTAATCCAGAATATAGGCATTGAAGCATACAAAGGTCGTTGCTGTTGCCGCCGCATTGACCATCACCGCCAGTGGCACAGCCACCGGCC
Organism: Pseudorhodobacter sp.; assembly: GCA_047636855.1. GTDB lineage: Bacteria > Pseudomonadota > Alphaproteobacteria > Rhodobacterales > Rhodobacteraceae > Pseudorhodobacter. Next base: position 475 of record JBLIGH010000084.1, on the reverse strand, counting down.
CGCCATAAACCGCCAGCACAGCCCCCAAAGCGTAAAGCGATGCACCGAGGCTATACATCCAGCGGCGCGGCAAAAAGCGCGTCAGCCATGGCACCAACAGGCCCAGACATAACGAGACAAAACCCGCGATGAAATAGGCACGACTGACCGTCTCTGCACTGCCTAAGGCTTCGTAAACCGCCAGCGGCATCACGGAAATCAGCATCCCACGCACCGAGGCATCCAACCCCGACAGCAGGGCGAAGTCGCGCACTTTTGGAACCGGGCTGTGCCTGAGTTGGAGGGGTATGTATTTATCGGCCATGCTGTCTCCCAGCTTCGCTTTTGCGACGGGCTGGGGCGGGGCGTCTTGAAGTAAAACGACACGAAGCGTCGAATGCGACGCTGTTGCCTAAATTTTCAGCAGGGCCACCACCGGAACCGCGGCCCGGCCCAACCTGTCGGCTCGCAGTGCGGCCTTGCCAGTCGCCACCAC
>JBLIGH010000083.1:0-10337 GCA_047636855.1 Pseudorhodobacter sp. | reverse complement strand
ATCAGCGCATCCAAGACCGTATCATTTGCCACCGCCGCGCCGCGGTTCAATCGGCCAGAACCGGTCAACGCCGCGCGGCCCAATTGCAAATCGGCACGATCAAGCCCGGTGACAATCACCGCCCCGGACCAGCCATCGCCCTTGGCCGTATCAAAATTAATCTGCAGATCGGCGCTGTTAACCCGCGTCTCGATACCACCCGAAAGCGGCAAAAGCACCGCCTCGCCACTTGGCAAGGCCAGCCGCCCCGTTAGGTTCACCCGCTCTGGCAAACCATCCGCCGCAATCGCGGCCTCGCCCGTCAGCACCAATGCCCTTGTGTTCAGGACAAGCGCGCTGAGTTCGATCTGCCCCTGTTCGCGGCGCAGTCCCGTAGCTTGAAGTCGCACATCGCTGCCAAAGAATTCGGCATAGTCTGGCAAAAACAGCGGCGTCACATTGCCCGCAAGGGTCACGTCGAACTGTTGCGTATCGCCCTCGATCCCTGCCAACGAGACTGTGCCAGCAAGCCGGGTCTCGCCATCAGTTTGCAACAAAATATCAGCGGCGAAATCTTGCAGCGGCCCGGACCCTTTGATTTGAAGCGCTGTTTGCGGCGCACCCGGCACGTCCAAAAGCGTTGCCGCAATACCGCCCGCGCCTTCCGCTGCATCAAGGTCAACCTCCAGCAGCTTCGTTTCGTTGTTATACGCCGCTGTCAGCAGCACCCGACCGTCCGGGCCATCGCCACCGCGCAAAGCTTGCAGCTCGACCCGGCCCTGACCATCCGCCAACGAGACTTTCGCCGTCAGCGATGCCTCCACCGCTTGCCCAAGCAATGCTTCGCCCAGAACCAACCGCGCGGCTTCCAGCTTTTTGATCGAGACGGAAACGGGCAGTTCCGGCACCGAAAATCCCGAGGATTCCGGCGAAGCGCTTGTCTGCGTGGCGATTGGTGCGCGCGAAATGACCACCTCGGTCGCGGTCAGTTCCGTGATGTCGACGATGCCACTCAACAGCGCCAAGCGGTTCCAATCCAGCACAATCCCGGTCAGCGTCAACCAGACGCCACTGCCATCGGCGATGGTCAGCGTGTCGATCTGTGCGCGCGACGAAAACGCACCGCGAAACCCCGTAACCGTCACCGTGCGGTCGTCACTGGACAGGTTATCCTCCAAAAAAGCGGTCAGCGTGTCACGATCATCGCTTTGACCGGTCGCCATCATGGGCATCAAGCAAAAACACATTAATAACAATAATTTACGCATCAAAACGCCTGCCCAATACCGATATAGATCTGCACCCCACCGCCGGTATCACCCGAGATTGGCCCGCCCACATCAAGCCGTATCGGCCCCAAGCCCGTGGCATAGCGCAACCCGATACCCGCCCCCGCATGCGATTTCGTCTGCCCCCCGAACAACCCGTCCGAGGCGATTTGACCAAAATCGGCAAAGCCCACCACCCCGATGGTTTTGGTCAGCCGCGCCCGCAGCTCGATCGAGGCGCCCAGAAAACCGGTGCCGCCAATTTCGGCGTCATCCGCACCCAAAGGGAAGCTCAGCGATTCAAATGGCTGGCCACGAACGGTGCCGCCGCCACCTGAAAAGGTCAAAAACTCTGATGGAACATTGTTGATCCCGGGGCCCAGCACGGCGTTAGCCTGCCCGCGCACCGCTATTGTGAACTTGTCGTTTTCGCCAAAGCCGCGATAGGTGCGGGCATCCAATGAGATCCGCACCCCGGACTCTGTGCCACCAAACCCAACATAGGGTGCAACTTCCCCATCCAGATAAACGCCGCTGGTCGCATCGGTTTTGGAATTGCGATTGTCCCAAATCGCACCGACCGGCAACGACAAAAGTTGAAAATCGGTCATACCGGCCGAGGTCGACAATTGAAAAAACGCAAACTCCAGCCCTGCGCGGGCCGTCAGTTTTTCCGAGAAATAATGCGAGAACCCGATGCCGATTTGCGCCGAATCCTCGGTGAAGCTTTCGTCGTTTTCTTGCTCGACCCGAAACTCAAACGTGCCCGTGGTGTCGCGTGACAGGGTGGCGGGCCTTTCCAAAGTGACGCCTAGCGCGTAATCGGCAGCGCTGTTTTGCGCACCGATTTCCGAAACAGTGGCCTCCAGACGCAACCGCTCGGCACCGCCAAAAACGTTCCGGTGCAGCCAATAGGCGCTGATTTCGGCGCCTTCCGAGCTGGCAATCTCGGCACCGTAGCCATAACGACGCGTCTTTTCCTCTGCGACTTTCGCTGTGAAACCCAGCAAATCAGGGCTGGTGATGTCAGCATCCTCGACCAGCGAGACCGATCTGAATACCCCGCTGCGGCGCAGGCGTTCTGCCGCTGCTTCAGCTTCCTTCGGGTCAAAAACCTCGCCCTCTGGCAGGCCTGCGATTGCTTTCACGCGGTTCAATCGCATCCGCTCGTTTCCGGTCACGGTCAGCGCCCCGAACCGTAGCTTGGGGCCAGGTTGGATTTGCAAATCGGCGGAAAGCGTTGCTGCGCGGTGATCGGCGGTAATGGTCTGGCCTGTCAGATCCGCCTTGGCATGGCCGATCACGCGCCACCCCTCGACGGCCGCTGACGCCGCTTCTGAAATCACACCGCTTTTGGCGGGCTGACTTACTGCAAAACCCTCGGGTAGCGTGGTGCCTGCGGCCAAAGGCGCTGCCTGAGCGCGTGCAAAGGAAAACGCAGGCCCGGGCGTCACTGTTACGGTGATTTCGCGGATCTGCGATGGTGCATCCAGCGCAGGTATCCCTGCCGCTTCGCGCCCATCGACTAAAATCTGGATCACGCCTGAATAATAGCCCTGCGCATAAAGCGCGCCCAAAAGCTGGCTATATTCTGCGCGCGCCGCTGTAAAAAGATCTTGCGCATCGGTTTCGTCTTCGTTCTGCGCCCGAAGCAAAAGCGAGGCCGAACGCAGGGCCTGCGCGACATCTTCCGCCCCCCCGGTCACCTGAAATTCAAGCCGGTCCAATGCATTGGCAGGCATCGCGAGGCAAACGATTATCGCAGCGAACGTTCCTTGCCGGTACATCTTTGTACAAACCCCCAATAGTAACACTACATCTATTGCAGTTTGATCCGCCCCGTACAACTCAAAGCCACCACCTGCAGCGCCAATTGGCTCAATAAATCCTCGAATTTGCTCTTCCCGATCCCGCTGAATTGGTGTTTCATTCCCGATTAGGGGGATCACATGAAATCTGCAGTTACAGCACTCGTTCTGGCCATTTTGGCACCGGTTTCGGGCCATACTCAGACCTGGCCTGCCCCGCTCAGCGATGCCGATTACCGCAGCCACCCGGCGGGCGAGGTCGCACTGGGGCAATTGCTGTTTTGGGATCCCGAAATTTCGGGCAATCGCAATATTTCGTGTGGCACCTGTCATCACCCCAATTTCGGCACAGCGGACGGCGTTTCGCTGTCCTTGGGCGAGGGCGGGATTGGCCTTGGCCCCGAAAGGCACGCAGACCCCAAAAACCTGCCAGAGCAACGCATCCCGCGCAACGCCCCCGGCCTGTTCAACCTCGGCATTCTAGACCTGCGCACACTGTTCCATGATGGCCGTATCGAGACCGACACCACGCGCGTCTCGGGCCTGCGCACCCCGTTGGAAGACGAGATGGTCGCCGGTTTCGCCTCGCTTCTGGCCGCGCAAAGCATGTTTCCGGTGCTGTCCCCCGACGAGATGGCAGGGCATTATTCCGAAAACGAGATTGCAAGTGCGGTGCGGCAGGGGCGGTTGACTGGCCCGGATGGCGCGTGGGAACGTATTGCCAAGCGCATCGCGGCGATCCCCGCCTATCAGGCAAAGTTTGAACAGGCCTACCCCGATATTGCCGCAGGCCGCACGATCCATTTCACCGATATTTCCAACGCTATCGCGGCTTTTATCAGCGCTGAATGGCGCTCTGACGCAGCGCCTTTTGATGCTTGGCTCAAGGGCGAGGCCGCGCTGCCCGAAGCTGCCACCAAGGGCGCCGATCTGTTTTATGGCAAGGCGGGCTGTGCCGCATGCCATTCCGGCCCGTTGCTGACCGATCAGGCCTTCCATGCGATGGGTGCGCCCCAGCTTGGCCCCGGAAAATCCGAGCGATTCGAGACGCATCAGCGCGATATTGGCCGTATGCGCGTCACCAATACCGCAGCAGACGCCTATGCGTTTCGCACCCCATCCTTACGCAATGTCACGGCAACCGCACCCTATGGCCATGCCGGCGGCCATACCGAATTGCGGGCCTTTGTGCGCCATCACCTAGACCCGATTGCCGGGCTTGCCAGTTATAAACCACAAGCCCTATTGCCCGAATTCAGCCCCGCAAAACCAGATTGGACGATCAGCAAAGATCCATCCGAAATCGCAACCGCCATCACCCGCCCCGCCACCGCGCTGGACGAGGCAGAGATCAGCGCGATCCTAGCATTCCTTGATAGCCTGACCGACCCCGCCGCACTGCATGGCCGCCTCGGCATCCCAGAAACCGTGCCAAGCGGGCTGCCCATCGACAAATGATCCGCCGCTTCTTTTTGGTAAAAATACCCGCTTTGAGTGAATTCGGCCTAAAGCCGCAGACAGGGGCCAAGGCCCCCCTGCTACCTTTTCACCACGCCCTGCGCTGCGATTTTAACGGTCTGATTGACCACGACGGGCTGCCAATCCGTCATAGCCCCCCCCGGCCAAATCACCCGTAGCTCTGCCATATCCGCCTGCCCAAGGCCAAAATGCAACGGGCCCGCCTGCCCCGAAACATGACCGCCGCCGACCGTGACCTCACGCGCCTGCACCTTGCCATTCGCGCACAATTCGACCCAAGCGCCGACGCCTTGCGTATTGCCCGCGTCGCCAATCACCGAAACCGCCAGCCAATTGCCGCTGCCTTGTGTTGCATTTTCCCACACTTCCAGCCCGGCGCGGCGGTTCACCACCACGATATCCAGCAAGCCATCGGCATTCAGATCCACCAACCCGGCACCGCGCGACCGATCCCCAGTGCCAATCCCCGCCTCGCCTCCCATTTCAACAAAGACCCCATCTGCGCCCTGCATCAGCAGATTGTTCGGGTCATGGATGGCGTTAGACGGCATCTGATCGACATTGCCCTTGGCGATGAACAAATCCGCGCGCCCGTCATTGTCGATGTCGCCAAATTCCGCATGCCAGCCGGTGCTGGGCCGCCCATCATCGCCGGAATAGGGACGGTGCGCATAAGTCCCGATTCCAAACGGCGCGTTGACCAATGTTCCATCACCTTGATTGATCTGCAAAAGCTGATCACCCATCGAGGTCATCATGATCTCTGGAAGCCCGTCGCCTGTAATATCCTGACTTGCGATCCCCATGCCCCAAAGCGAAATTCGCGGCCACTCTGCCTCGGAATACGGCGCGAGCGGGTTAAGCCGCCACATCTCTTCATAGCCACCCCGCACGTAGTAATGCCGGTCGTTAGAGATCCGCAGATCGGCAACGCCGCTGCGCTTCCAATCCGAAAACAACATCGACAGCGCACAAAATCCGGGGCTGATCACCTCTGGCGCGCCGTAACCCCCTTCGGGCTTTGGGCGGTACAGCTCGTTCACGTCACAAGCCTCAAACGGGCCGTCCAGACGGCTGCGATCAACATAGTTCCCGACCGCCAGCGTCGGCCAGCGCGCACCCGCCTCCCAGGTCGCGGTGAAGGCTGTCGACCACCGATCAGGCGCCGCAAAGCCCCAGGCATCGCTTACATCGCGAAATTGGCAATCGGGGCCACCTTGCAGCAACATGTTCGGCCCGACCCGCATTACAGCCAGATCAAGCCAGCCGTCGCCGTCGATATCCAAAGGGTAAGCGCCCGTCACACCGGTTATCGCGGCCATCTGCCCATCTGCGAAACGGATCGGGCCAGCAGGCTCTGTCGCGTTGACAAGCAATGTGGCCGAATTCGTACCACCCGCGACAAAAAGATCAGGCTTTGCATCAGCATTGCAGTCTAGAATAGTGACGCCGCCGCCGACAAAATACTCCCAGTCACCCGCATAAACCGGATGCACAGGCAGATCGACTGCGCGGTCGGTAAAGACCGGCTGCGCCGCCGCAAGCCCCGCCCAAATCATGCCGAACAGTGCCAAACATGCCTTCATTGTGCTGCAACCTCGCGTGCAATATTGTCCCGGCCACCCGCCAAAAGCTTTTCCGTCACAGCCGATAAGGCCAATGCCGCAGCGCCATGCGCCCAAAGCAAATCGCCCCAGGCATGAATTTCAATTTGCGGTCGAGGGCGGCCCGTGGCAATGGTCAAATGCTCCATCTCGGCCAGCGTTTCGGCCGCATAAAGATAGTCATATCGCATCCGCTCGCCCGATAGAATGATCAGCGCGGGATCGAATAGATTGACGACATTTGACAGCCCCACCGCCAAATAACGCCCCGCCCGCCGGAAGATCGACTTGGCAGCACCGTTCCCCGCCTTGGCATGATCAAACAGACTTTCCAAAACCACAGAGATTGGCTGCCCGTCTTTGCCAATCCAATTCAACGCCGTCGTCGCCTCGCGTGCCAAAGCGTAATCGGCGATATAGGCCTCCAGGCAACCACGCTGGCCACACCGGCACAGCGCACCATCAAGCTGCACTTTGGTATGGCCCAGCTCCATCCCCAAACCTTGCGCACCGCGGTAAATGCGGTGGTTGACGACAAGCCCCATGCCAACGCCATGTTCAATCGTGACCACCGCGAAATCGGACAGGCTGCGACCCGCGCCGAACCACAGTTCCGCAAGCGTCACCAAATTGGCATCATTGTCGATATGAACCGCCAGACCCAGATGTGCGGTCGCGACCGCAGCCAGATCAACCCCCCGCTCGATCAGAACCGATGACCACATCACCTGACCCGCAGCGCTATCGACAAAGCCGGGCAATCCAAGGCCCAAGGCCGTCAAATCGGACCGTTCCAAACCCGCCTTGGCGCAAACCTGGTCCAAAAGCGTCGCAATCGTTTCCAGCATTTCGGCAATCGGCATCGCACTGGGCCGCCGCTCTATCGCGGCATCTGCGATCAGGTTCCCTGCGAAATCCACAATAACGGCGGTATGTTCGCGGTCTGATAATTTCATTCCCGCAACACGGTAGGCCCCCGCGCGCACGCCAAGTGCAACTGCGGGGCGACCGCGACCTGCATCACCGCCGCGCGCCGCCGAGACTTCCTCGACAAGGCCCGCCTCGATCAATTCCGACACGCCCATCGTCACCGAAGCCGGGCTGACACCCAAGTCCTTTGCAACCTGAACACGGGCGATCGACCCCGAGGCCCGCACCCTTTCAAAAATTTGCTGCCGCAAAGGCCGCAACGTTTCAGAAAGCGGAGGGATGAGTGGGCCGCATCCCTGCCCTGCGTTTTTATTCAGATTCTTTCGCAGCTGCGGCATATCTTTTTGCTTTCGAACTAAAAAACAGGAACTTCGTACTTTTACCGTCTATTTTTCGCCGCACAGCAGCAATTTCACGCACTAAGTTTCATCATTCTGTATAGTGACGCCTATTTTTATTTTGACAACTAAATTTATTCAAGGCAATTTGACAAATGTACCGACGAATCCGTCGGGCCAGTCGCTTTACGGCTGAATCCACAGGGAGGAATAATAATATGCGTAACGCAATTCTACTTGCCGTTCTCGCCGCTGCAGGCTTCTCGTCCGCAGCCCTGGCTGAGGGCAAAAAAATCGGTGTGTCATGGGCCAGCTTTCAAGAAGAGCGCTGGAAGATTGATGAAGCAGCCATGAAAGCGGCGATTGAAGCCGCAGGCGACACCTATATTTCCGCTGACGCGCAATCGTCCTCGGCCAAGCAGTTGACCGATATTGAAGCGCTGATCGCTCAGGGCGCCGACGCTTTGATTATCAACGCTTGGGACAAAGACGCTATTGGTCCGGCGATCGACAGCGCCGCCAACGAAGGCATTCCGATGGTCGGCTATGACCGTCTGATCGAAGATGACCGCACCTTCTATCTGACCTTCGACAACAAGGGCGTAGGCTCGATCATCGCTGAAGAAGTGATCAAAGTTCTGCCATCGGGCAACTTTGCAATCATCAAGGGCGATCCGGGTGATCCGAACGCTGCGTTCTTGCTGGAAGGCATGATGGAAGTCATCGGCGCTGATGTTGCTTCGGGCAAAATCAAAATCGTCGGCGAGGCTTTCTCGGATGGTTGGAAGCCAGAAAATGCACAAAAGAACATGGAGCAGATTCTGACCGCGAACAATAACGCCGTTGACGCTGTTTTGTCCGAAAATGACGGTATGGCGGGCGGCGTTGTGGCTGCTTTGGCCGCTCAGGGCCTCGTTCTGCCAGTTGGCGGCCAGGATGGTGACCTTGCTGCGATCAACCGTGTTGCACGTGGCAGCCAGACCGTTTCGGTTTGGAAAGACAGCCGTCAACTGGGGAAAGCTGCGGGCGAAATTGCGGCTGCTTTGGCCGGTGGTGCTGCATTGGACGCCATTCCAGGCGCGTCAGTGTTTGATGGCGGCGAAAAGGGCGTGAAGATGAACGCGATCTTGCTGAAGCCAACGCCGATCACCAAAGACACGCTGAACCTTGCGATCGAAGCGGGCCACATCTCCAAAGAGATGGCTTGCGAAGGGGCTATGGAAGGCCTTGCTGCTTGCCAGTAATGGCATAACGTTCCCCGGCATTGGCGCCATGCTGATGCCGGGTTCTTTTCCCCGAACCGGCTGATGAATTGACGACTGCATGGCCTCAACTGCCAGAGCACGCGTGATGCGCATCCAATTCATCCCCCCCCTATAACGCTGGACCCAGATATGACTGACACCCCAGACACTTCAGCTCCACCAAGCCAGACCCAAAACCTCGGCCCCTTCGGGCGGTTTTTGCGTGCAACCGAGATCGACACTCGACTTATGGGGATGATCGGGGCGTTGCTACTGATCTGGTTCGGATTTCATTTCTACGGCAAGTTCGTAAATGGTCAGGGGTTTTTCTTAACCCCGCGCAATCTGTGGAACCTGTCGGTTCAAACCTCTTCCATCGGGATTATGGCAATGGGCATGGTGCTGGTGATCATCACCCGCAATATTGACCTGTCTGTTGGTGCGCTTTTGGGCCTGACCGCAATGATAATGGGCCTGCTGCAAGTGCAATTCTTGCCGCAATTTCTTGGTCTTGGCAGCCCGTATATCTGGCCTATTACCGTTGCCGTTGGCATTGTTTGCGGGGCTTTCATCGGGACATTTCAGGGCTGGTTGATTGCCTATCGCGGCATTCCGGCCTTTATCGTGACCCTTGGCGGGCTTTTGGTTTGGCGCGGTTGCGCCTTTCTTGCCGCTGGCGGGCGCACCATTTCGCCGGTGGATCCGACCTTTGCACTTTTGGGCGGCGGACCTTATGGCGCGGTTGGGTCAACCGGCAGCTGGATCGTTGGCATTCTGGCCTGCCTTGGCGTGCTGTGGATGCAACATTCCGGCCGCAAACAACGGCGCGAGCATGATTTCCACCTGCGCCCAATCTGGGCCGAGGCTTTCCTTGCCGTTACCGGGTGCGGTGCGATCATCGGTGCCGTGCTGCTGGTCAATGCCTATCCATGGCCCAAGGGCATCGTGAATGCCTATGCCACTGCAAATAATATCGTGGTGCCGCCAGAGGGTCTGTTTATCAGCCACGGCTTTGCCATTCCGGTGCTGATCTTGATCGTTGTCGGCATCTTGATGACCATTTTGATGACCCGCACCCGCTTTGGTCGCTATGTGTTTGCCATCGGTGGCAACCCAGAGGCTGCCGCTTTGGCAGGCATCAACACCCGCTGGATGACGCTGAAAATCTTTGCCCTGATGGGGGCCTTGGCGGGGCTTTCGGGTGCTGTGGCCTCGGCGCGATTGAACTCTGCCACCAATGCTTTGGGTGTGTTTGACGAGCTTTACGTCATCGCCGCAGCCGTTATTGGCGGCACCTCACTTGCGGGCGGTATCGGCACAATTTACGGCGCGATCCTGGGGGCGCTAGTCATGCAAAGCTTGCAAACCGGCATGGTTCTGATCGGCTTTGATACGGCCATTCAGCAAATCGTCGTTGGCTCCGTTCTGGTGCTCGCCGTTTATCTCGACAATCTCTATCGCAGCAAAGCGAAGTGAAGGGGACCACCATGAGCAACAAAGGCACACCTTTGGTCGAGATGCGCAATATCTCGATCTCGTTTGGCGGCATCAAGGCCGTCGATCATGTCACCGTCGATCTGTACCCCGGCGAAGTTGTCGGCCTTTTGGGCCATAACGGGGCCGGAAAGTCGACGCTGATCAAATGTCTGTCCGGCGCTTACAAAGCTGACGCGGGGGAGATCTTCAT
>JBLIGH010000082.1:0-10356 GCA_047636855.1 Pseudorhodobacter sp. | reverse complement strand
GCCGGTGGGGCGACCTGCCTTTCCGTGCTGACCGATACGCCGTCGTTCCAAGGTGCTGACGCGTTTTTGACCGCCGCCCACAAGGCAACCACCCTGCCCTGCCTGCGCAAGGATTTCTTGTATGACCCCTATCAGGTGGTCGAGGCGCGCAGCCTGTCTGCCGATTGCATTTTGATCATCATGGCCTCGGTTTCGGACGCGCAAGCCGCCGAGCTGGAAGCCGCCGCGTTCGAGTTGGGCATGGATGTGTTGATCGAAGTCCATGATGCTGCTGAATTAGAGCGGGCCGCCGCCCTGAAATCGCCATTGATGGGCATCAACAACCGCAACCTGCATAATTTCGAAGTCACCTTGCAAACCACGCGAGATCTGGCGCGCCGTGTACCGGAAGATCGCATGATCATTTCCGAATCCGGGCTGTTCACGCCCGAAGATCTTGCTGATGTTGCCCGATTTGGCGCGCGCGCGTTCTTGATCGGCGAGGCTTTGATGCGGCAAGACGATGTCGAGGCCGCAACCGGTAAAATTCTGGCAAACCCATTGCGCGCCGCAGGGGGAATGTGATGACCGGGGATGGGTTGACGCATTTTGACGCCTCGGGCCATGCCCATATGGTCGATGTCTCTGACAAACCGGTGACCGACCGCATTGCTGTTGCACGCGGCACCGTGCGGATGAGCGCCGAAACTTTGGCCCTGATCACCGAAGGGCGCGCGAAAAAGGGCGATGTTTTGGGTGTTGCACGTCTGGCGGGCATTATGGGGGCGAAGAAAACCGCCGATCTGATCCCGCTTTGCCACCCGCTGCCGATCACCAAAGTCGCCCTTGAATTGACGCCCGACGCCTCTATTCCCGGCATTGTGATTGAGGCCACGGTCAAAACCGGTGGTCAAACCGGGGTGGAAATGGAGGCGTTGACTGCCGTTTCTGTCGCCGCATTGACGATCTATGACATGGTCAAAGCCGTTGAAAAATCGATGCAAATCACCGATATTCATCTGGTATTAAAGGATGGCGGTAAATCAGGGCGGTTCGAGGCCGCGCCATGATTACCGTCGATGAGGCGCTGCAGTTGGTTTTGGGGCTTGTGCAGACCCTGCCAACCGAGGTTGTGCCCTTGGCTGCATCATCTGGCCGCGTCATGGCCCTGCCCGCAACCGCGCGCCGTGATCAGCCACCGTTTGAGGCTTCGGCTATGGATGGCTATGCGCTTATCGGCCCGCTGCTTTCCGGTCAAAGTTTTGACATTGTAGGGGAATCCAGTGCAGGCCATGGCTGGACCGGGCATCTGAAGCCCGGCAATGCGGTGCGGATTTTCACCGGCGCGCCGGTTCCTGCGGGGGCCGATCATGTTGTGATTCAGGAAGATGTAAATCTGCTTGGCACGCGGATCACCCTCGGCGCGAAGCTGGAGCAAAACCGCAATATTCGCGCGCAAGGCCAAGATTTTCGCATAGGCGATACCTTGGGTCCGCGCCAGTTGCGCCCGACCGATCTGGCGTTGCTGGCTGCGATGAATGTGGCGGACGTAACCGTAATCCGCCGCCCCGAAGTCGCGATTATCGCGACGGGTGACGAGCTGGTTATGCCGGGCGAAGCGCCGCGTGGCGACCAAATCATAGCGTCGAACAGCTTTGCGCTGGCCGCGATGGTGCAGGCTTCTGGGGGGATTGCCCGGATGCTTCCCATCGCGCGCGACACCGAGGCTAGCCTGCGCACGGTGCTGGACCTAGCCGCCGGGGCGGATCTGGTCGTCACCATCGGTGGGGCCTCGGTCGGCGACCATGATCTGGTTGGAAAGGTCGCGACCAGCATGGGGTTAGAGCGGGCATTTTACAAAATCGCGATGCGCCCCGGAAAGCCCTTGATGGCAGGTCACCTGCGCGGTTCTGCGATGCTTGGGTTGCCAGGTAACCCTGTGTCTTCAATCGTTTGTGGGCATATCTTCATGTTGCCAATGCTGCGCAAAATGCAAGGGCTGCAAGCCAGCTTGCTGCAACCGCTGCGCGCCATTCTGGCAGAGCCGCTTGGGTCAAACGGGCCGCGGACGCATTACATGCGCGCGCGCCTGATCGCAGGTCCGGGTCTGCCGCGGATCACGGCCTTTGATCGGCAGGACTCGGCCCTGCTGGGCGTACTCTCGCAAGCCGATGCGCTGCTGATCCGACCCGTGGGCGATGGGCCACAACCCGCCGGGACAGAGGTCGCGTATTTACCGATTTAAGCGAAACACTTGACACAAACCAAGAACACGGGCAGAACATGTCGGGAACCTATTGACCAAAGGATTGCCGATGCTCACGCGCAAACAACTGGAACTGCTGGATTTCATCCGTGTTCGCATGGATGTAGATGGTGTGCCGCCTTCGTTTGATGAGATGAAAGAAGCGCTGGATCTGCGCTCTAAATCCGGCATCCACCGTTTGATCACTGCTTTGGAAGAGCGCGGATTTATCCGCCGCCTTGCCCACCGCGCCCGCGCGATAGAGATTGTCAAACTTCCCGAAGCAATGGAACGCGCCGGCTTTACGCCCAAGGTTATTATCGGCGACAAGGTTGCCCCGCCGCGAAATGCCCTACCGATTGATGCCGTCTATGCGATGGAAGTGCCGGTCATGGGTCGGATCGCAGCTGGTGTTCCGATTGAGGCCATTCAGGAAATTTCGCATCACGTGGCGGTTCCAGGGTCGATGGTCTCGGGCCAAGGGCAACACTATGCTCTTGAAGTCAAAGGGGATTCGATGATCGAAGCCGGGATCAATGATGGTGATATCGTCGTGATCCGCGAGACAAGTATTGCCGAGAATGGCGATATCGTTGTGGCTTTGGTGGATGATCAAGAAGCCACACTGAAACGGTTCCGCCGTCGCGGTAATATGATCGCGCTAGAGGCGGCGAACCCTGCCTATGAAACCCGGATGTTGCCGGACCATCAGGTGAAAGTTCAGGGGCGTTTGGTTGGGTTGATCCGCAGCTACTGACTGCCTCATGGCGCTTTTTGCGGCGCGACTGCGGCCTTGATGCTTTCGGTGCGCGTGGATTTGCGCAGCACAATCGGCGCTGCCGCGCGCTGCCACCCTGACCAAAGGCGTTGCGCGTTTCGCGTCGGGGTCAGGTGCAGCCCGTCTGATTTCGGTGAAATCGCCACCGGTCCTGTTTTCGCCAAAAGATCCAGATCTATCATCTGACAATCGCCCAGTTCTGGGCCATTCTCTATTTTCGCGGCAAAAATCACCAGATCGGCTTGCGCACAGGCCTGCAACAATGCGGCCGGGGCCGACTTTCCCTTCAGTTGCACAATTTTCCATCCGGCAAGATCAAATGAACGGGCGGTTCTGACGCCTAAAAACCCTTCCCGAGCCGCAGCTTCTTCTTGCAAGACCATATCACCATCATTTTCCAGCCATTGTCGCACCGCAAAACCTGCGCCTTTTTCGGCTGAGATCGCCCGACCTTCTACCGTTTGCAGCCCGATTATGCCAGCATCCGCGCTGATCAACAGTTGCGGACGCTCGGCCGTCGCCCAAATTGCAAATGCTGCCACGACAGGAAATGCGCCTAAGGCGCGCACCGGCCCGCGCCATAGAATCACCCACAAAGCCCCCAGTGCCATCACCGGAAGCACAATCGCCGGCGGCGAGATCACGGCACGAACCGAGCCTTCCCAACCCGCAACCATGTTTGCGACATACAAAATCCAAGTTGTGCCTTGCTGCATCACCCAAAGCGCGGACCCCTCTAGCCCCAAAGGTGCCAGCACTCCTGAAAGAACGGCGGCAGGCATCACCGCAAACCCCATCACGGGCACGGCCAACAGGTTTGCCAATAACCCGTACCCTGCGACCCGGTTGAAATGGGCGGCCGCCACCGGGGCAGTCGCAAGACCGGCCAGAAAGGAGGAAAACACCAATGTGAAAATCGCGGACGCCCACCATGGCATTCGGTGCGTCTGCACCCGCCCGCGCAGGGCTGCAAAGCCCGCGACCAGTGCAACGGTGGCCGCAAAAGACATCGCAACCGACCGCAACGACAGCGCGCGCCGATCAAACAGCACCGCCACCAGCATCACCGCCACCATCACAAAGGCCCGCTCGGTCGCGACATTCCCACCCGAAAGCAGCAGATAAAACCAGCTGGCGCCAATCGCTATGATAGCTGCCAGCTTTTTGGAATTCACGCGTAGGGCAAGTGCAGGAAACAGCGCAAATCCGTAACGCAGCGCGGAAAAGACGAATCCGGCCAGTAACCCCATATGCAGCCCCGAAATAGCCAACAGATGCGACAGGTTAGAGCGGCGCAAATCCTCGACCACCTCTTGCCCGATCCCGGCGCGATCGCCGGTCATTAGGGCCGCAGCAAAGGCCCCCGGATCGCCCGCAATTTGTGCCTCGACGCCGTGCCTGATGCGGGCGCGCAGCCGATTGATCACCTGCTCGCCCGGTTTGGGCGGCAGCAGCAGCAATGCCGGCATGCGCGCATACCCGACGGCCCCAAGCTGATCAAAAAACGCCATGCGCCGAAAATCAAAGCCGCCAGGCTCTACCGGGCCGTCAGGGGCGGCAAGATGGGCGGTCACCAAGATGATTTGCCCGGGCTCTGGCTGCAAATACTGCTGATCGCCATGCAAAGACACCCGAACCCGCTTTGGCACCCGCCCGGGGTTGGTATTGGACAGCACCACTTGGTCCAAAGTCAGGCGAACCTTGTCGGATTGCGAGCGGTCGATCACAACAATCCGCCCCTCTACCGGGCCGTAATAGCGAAACGAAAGCACCGGTGCTGCAAGCGTATGCGCGCGAATACCCGCAGCCAGAATGCCAAGCAACAGGCAGATCACGGCGATCATCACGGGGCGCAAGACGTCTGGACCATAGTGCGAAAAACCAAATGTGGTCAGAAAGATAACCACCACAACCGTGTAGAACAGCGGCCCCGGCTCCGACGGTAAAGCGAACCATAGGCCGACGCCGAGGGCGATTAAGACGGGAACCCATGGAAACAGCAAACCGCGCGCTGCCGCCAGCGCGTGGAAGGGTCGCCCCACGATCAGGCCCAGCCTGCCCACCTTGTTTCCCGCCCTGTGATTGCCTAGACAGTGGCTGATCCTATTCTGTCATGGTTTCCGAAAGGTTAATTCCTATGCCCGCCGACCGGCTCTCCGACCGACCCGTTGTTACCCGCATCGCGCCCTCGCCAACTGGCTATATGCATATCGGAACCGCGCGGACGGCGCTGTTCAACTGGCTTTTCGCCCGCGGCCACGGCGGTCAGTTCCTTTTGCGGATCGAGGATACGGATCGCGAACGCTCGACCCCGCAAGCCACCGCGGCGATTTTGCGCGGAATGACGTGGTTGGGTCTGGATTGGGACGGCGAGGCCGTCAGCCAGTTTGAGCAAAAAGACCGCCATGCCGCCGTTGCCCATGAGATGCTGGCAAAAGGAGCGGCCTACAAATGCTATGCAAGCCAGGACGAGATTGAAGCCTTTCGGCAAGAGGCTGCGGCCGAAAAACGCTCGACGCTGTATCGCAGCCCTTGGCGCGATGCCGATCCGTCCACACAGCCCGATGCGCCTTTCGTGATCCGCATGAAAGCGCCGCTGACTGGCGAAACCGTGATCGACGACGCGGTGCAGGGCCGCGTCACCTTCCGCAATGACCAGTTGGATGACATGGTTGTGTTACGATCCGATGGTACGCCGACTTACATGCTGGCGGTGGTTGTCGACGATCATGACATGGGTATCACTCATGTAATCCGAGGCGATGATCATCTGAACAACGCGGCGCGTCAGACGATGGTCTATGAGGCGATGGGCTGGGAGATCCCGGTTTGGGCGCATATTCCGTTGATTTTTGGCCCAGACGGTAAAAAACTGTCGAAACGCCACGGTGCAACTGGGGTCGAGGAATATCAGGCGATGGGGTATCCGGCGGCAGGCATGCGCAACTATCTGACCCGCTTGGGCTGGTCGCATGGCAATGACGAGTTTTTCACCTCCGAACAAGCCAAGGAATGGTTTTCGCTGAAGGGAATCGGGCGTGCGCCTGCGCGGCTGGATTTCAAAAAACTAGAGAACCTTTGTGGCCAGCATATCGCCGCTTCCGAAAATGCTGCACTGCTGCATGAAATCATTGCTTACCTGAACGCGTCGGGTGCTCCGCCCCTGACGAAAAGCCAAAACGACGCGTTGTCACGCAGTCTTTACTGTCTCAAAGATCGCGCGAAGAAGTTCCCAGATCTTATTGAAATGGCTCACTTTGCTTTGACATCACGGCCCGTTGAGATATCGGAATCTGCCGCAAAATCCCTTGATCCGGTATCCCGTGGTATACTGATAGAATTGACGCCGCGCTTGCAAACTGATAACTGGAGCAAAGAAACGCTGGAGCCGATATTGACAGAGCTCGCCGCAGACCATGGTATCGGTTTTGGCAAATTGGCGGCGCCTTTGCGGGCTGCATTAGCAGGGCGCAGCGCAACCCCCAGTGTCTATGATATGATGTTGGTGTTAGGGCGCGATGAGAGTATTGCCCGAATTGAAGACGCAAGCGCCGAATAGGTCAATTGTCCTCAATTAACGCAATATCGACCAATTGGTCTGAATAAAGCAATAACCGCGCAAGGGCATCCGCCAAAGCGTGGCGTAACCGAAAGAGGGATGAAAATGGCAAATACGGAAAAAGCTACGCTTACAGTTGGCGATAAGGTCGTTGAACTGCCGATGTACTCGCCGACACTTGGCCCTGATGTCATCGACATTGGTAAGCTTTATGCGCAAGCAAATGTCTTCACCTACGATCCGGGATTCACTTCGACCGCAGCCTGTGAAAGCGCCATCACTTTTATTGACGGCGACAAGGGCGAGCTTTTGCACCGGGGCTACCCGATTGAGCAATTGGCCGAGCATTCTCATTTTCTGGAAGTTTGCTATCTTTTGCTGTTCGGTGAACTGCCCAATGCAGCGCAAATGGCCGATTTTGAACAGCGTGTGACCAATCACACCATGGTGCACGAGCAGATGCACAATTTCTTCCGGGGCTTTCGCCGTGATAGCCACCCGATGGCCACGATGGTGGGTGTGGTTGGGGCCATGTCGGCCTTCTATCATGACAGCCTTGACATCAGTGACCCATGGCAGCGCGAGGTTGCAGCCATTCGCATGATCGCGAAACTGCCAACAATTGCTGCGATGGCCTATAAGTATTCGGTTGGGCAACCTTTCGTTTATCCAAAGAATACATTGGATTACGCCGGAAACTTCTTGCACATGTGTTTTGCCGTTCCGGCAGAAGATTTTGTAGTGAACCCGGTGTTGTCGAAGGCGATGGACCGGATCATGATGCTGCATGCCGATCACGAGCAGAATGCTTCGACCTCGACCGTGCGCTTGGCGGGCTCTTCGGGGGCCAATCCTTTTGCCTGTATCGCAGCCGGCATCGCTTGCCTTTGGGGCCCGGCACATGGTGGCGCAAACCAAGCCTGTCTTGAAATGCTGCGCGAAATTGGCTCGGTTGACCGGATCCCGGAATACATCGCCCGCGCCAAAGACAAGAACGACCCGTTCCGCCTGATGGGCTTTGGTCACCGCGTTTACAAAAACTTCGATCCGCGCGCCAAAGTGATGAAGGAAAGCGCTGATGAGGTGCTGGAGCTTTTGGGCATTCACAACAACCCAACGCTGCAAGTCGCAAAAGAGCTGGAGCGGATCGCATTGGAAGACGAGTATTTCGTCTCGAAAAAGCTTTACCCCAATGTCGATTTCTACTCGGGGATCATTCTGGATGCGATGGGGTTCCCAACCTCGATGTTCACGCCAATCTTTGCGTTGTCGCGCACCGTTGGCTGGATTTCGCAATGGCGCGAGATGATTGCCGACACCAACCAAAAGATCGGCCGTCCGCGTCAGCTTTATATCGGATCGCCAATGCGCGATTACAAACCCGTCATCGACCGTTAATTGCCGGACCCAAAAAAACAAGGAACGGCGGCCCAAGAGGTCGCCGTTTTCATGACAAAATGTCGGTATCTGCGGGCCTGATGTTCGCCCGAAATATGCACCGATCCTCAATGATGGTGAGAGTTGAAATGACCCCTCCGCGCTATGCTCAAACCCTTGCTGATATACCCAGCCGCGAAACCCTGTTGTCGGTCTCTGGGCTGGAGTTCATGGAAGGTATGTTGCACGGGCGTTTCCCGCATGCCCCGATCCACCACCTTATGGGCTATCACTTAGAATCGGTCGGACCCGGCCGCGTCAGTTTTCGCGGCCAAGCCTCTTTGGCGCATACCAATCCGGTGGGCAGCGTCCATGGTGGATGGTACGGCACGATGCTGGATTCCGCGTTGGGGTGTGCCGTTATGACGACAGTCCCGCAAGGGCGCTGGTATACGACGTTGGAATATAAGGTGAATTTAATCCGCGCCCTGCCCTTGGAAACCGAGGTCATCGCCGAGGGGATCATCGATCATACCGGCAAGACCACCGCTGTTGCCCATGCCACGATCCGAGGTGCCGCCGATGACAAGCTTTACGCGACCGGCACCACCACCTGCATCATTTTGACTTAAGGCGGCAGCTCAGATCGAAACATCGGGTTGGCGCAGCGCCGATACCTCGTCCACGCTCATTTGGCTAAGGGCACTTGGATGGATGTTTTCAGATTGATCCTGCCCAACAACCCGCTTTTTACGCAGCAAGAACAGTGCACCAAAGCCGCGCCAAGTCCCGACCATCGGCGCAGAGGCATCACATGGAAACCGGTCCCGCCAGTTTTCCGGCAAAAGCGTTTCACACCGTTCCAGCCGTTCCAGCATCCAGACCAAAGGGATATTGGCCAAAGGTCTTGCGGCGGTGAAACGGCCGATTTGGCCACCGACATCCGCATGCGCGCCGTTAAACCAGACCTGTTCGACATTGCCTTGCCAATTGTCGGGGCATTGCCACAGCACCGGCTCGAACACCACGCGGGTCTCGTTCAAGGCCAATGCGTGAAAACCATGACGGATGGAATGGCCAAGATGATGATTATGAAAGGCATGTTTCTTTTCCGTGAGCATCCACAAAAGCGGCAACCGCATCCCAAGGGCTTTAACGGTATCCCAGACGCCGATCATCTCGATCTCTGTGCGATCATAGCAAAAGCGACGGGCAAAAACCTGTGAGGCTTTGCTATTGGGCGAACATTGATAGTAGCGGTAGGCAAGCTTCACATTCCGTTCGGTCGCACAGTCACGGCGCAACAGCCCCACCCGGTCAATCACCCCTGCCAGCGACCGCACCGCAAAAGCCCCGCGCGAATAGCCGATCAAAAAGATCCGGTCGCCCGAACGGTAATGGCTGGCCAAAAAGCCATAGGCGCGGCGGATCTGCCGGTTAATGCCGCGCCCCAGCGCCACATCGACCAGATGCCCCCAATCCTCCCATTGCACGCCGGGCTCGTAATACAGCGTTCTATCTGCGGACAATCCATTTTCCGAAAGCAGTTTGAACACCCGCCCCGCATTGGTTTCCAACCCCGGCTCTAACGAGCTGAGGGTGCCGTCCAGAATGATGTAATGATCAACGCGCCCGCGCGTCGCACGCGGTTTCGAGGCAACCTTACCTGCAACGACCGTAGGGTCCCTGCGCAACCAAGACGATATGCGGTGAAGAATACTCAGCTGTCACCCCCTTTGGATTGGTCGGACCCCAAGCTTGCCCCACGAAGACTGGACCATAGGCGCATCGGGGTAAAGGGCATGTCAATGCAAGCAATATCGCGCCGGGCCAGCGCATCAGCCACTGCATTTGCAATTGCGGGCAGCGCGCCGACCGTGCCGGCCTCGCCACAGCCCTTCATCCCTAAAGGATTGGTGGTGGCCGGGGTTGGTTCTGTCGTAAAATGGATCATAGGTAAATCTTGCGCACGTGGCATCGCATAGTCCATAAAACTTGCCGTGAGCGGCTGGCCCTGACCGTCGTAAACCGTATTCTCCATCACAACCTGCCCAAAGCCTTGGGCAATACCGCCGTGAATTTGTCCCTTCACAAGGTCTTCATTCATCAAAATCCCGAAGTCATCGGTCACGCTGTAGCGGTCCAACCGCAAGCTGCCGGTGACCGGGTCAATTTCAACCTCGGCCAGATGCGCGCCATTGGGGAACGTGCGGCCCTGTAGGGTTATGGTCTGGCTGTGGCGCAAAAGGTCGTCGCGCCCGGCCGCGCGCGCTTTTTGGGCAGCCTCAATAAGCGTCAGTCGCAAATTTGATCCCGGCGCGCCAAACCGCCCGTCGGCAAAGGCCAGTCCCGCGCCAAATTCCGGCAGCAAAAACTCGGTGAAATCCGCCAGCATTTGCACCACCGTCGCCTGGATCG
>JBLIGH010000081.1:0-10495 GCA_047636855.1 Pseudorhodobacter sp. | reverse complement strand
GTTCTGGCCGAGATTTTTGACCGGTGCGATGTCATTGTGTCACCCGCCGCTTTGGGGCCTGCGCCGCTGGGGTTGGGCACGACAGGATCGGCGCTTTTCAACGGTCTGTGGACTTTGGCCGGGGTGCCGGCAATTACAGTGCCGCTGTTTACGGCGGAAAACGGAATGCCGATGGGCGTGCAACTGGTTGGGCGACGTGGCGATGATGCCCGGCTTTTGCGGACGGCACGCTGGCTGTCGCACCATATTGAGACACTGGATAAAGGAGCCTGACCCGATGAACAATATCCTCGCGCTGTTCGCCTTTGCGATCTTTCTGGGGTTTCTGGGGATTTTGCTGTGGAACGTTCCCCGGCTTGATCTGATCGCTGTGGTCGGCGTTACGGTCGCACTTGCGGGATGGGATTTGATTCAGAACCTTAAGGGCAACCGCGGGTAAACTGGCGCCCTTGGTTTGACGGCATAGGCTTGGTCGTTCAACCGCGACCGGGAAAAGACATCGGGCCAGCGCGGCGTTAGCGCTGACCAGGCGTCACTTCGGTCTGCGAACCGAGTTTCCGCCCGCGACAATCCGATTTATCAACGCCGCAACACCCCTATGCATCATAAGATCGGCTTGCGAGCCGACTGCGTTTTCATGTGCCATCGCGGCGTCGTTGAGAATCCCGATGATCTCTTTTTCAGGCAGGATTTTGCGGTCGTTCAGCGCCAAAAGCAAAGCCTCGCAAATCGAAAGCGCGGCTATTCCGGCGTGCGTGTCTTGGTCCGTCATTCGATGCTTGTCCTCTTGGGCTGATGATCTGACGCAAGTGCCGTTGTCAAACCGCAGTATCGCAGGGCCTGATCGCTTGGGTTGATCAAAATCAATGTTTGGCCCCGGGCGCGTTGTTAAACCACTGCAAGGTACAAACAGATTGAGAGCATAATGAGAATCACACCATTGATCCGCAAGCTCGGCGCTTTCGGCACCTTGTCAGGCACTGAACTTGCCCTCCTAGAGGCGCTGCACAAGCGTCGGCGCAGCTTTGTTGCGGGGCGCGATCTTGTCCATCAGGGCCAGTCTGACCATGCCGCTTATATCTTGGTTGATGGCTGGGCCTGTTCGTACAAAATCCTCCCGGATGGCGAGCGTCAGATTGTCGATTTCCAAATTCCGGGCGATTTTTTGGGGCTACGCTCTGTGTTGTTGAACGTGTCGGATCACAGTATTGAACCGATCACCGATATCGAAGTGTCAGAAGTGCTGATAACCGACCTGCTCGACGCCTTTGCCCTGACCCCGCGATTGGCCACCGGGGTTTTGTGGGCGGCCTCGCGGGACGAAGCGATGGTGGTCGAGCATCTGGTGAACGTCGGGCGGCGCAATGCAATCCAGCGAATGGCGCATTTCTTGCTGGAACTTGGGGCCAGGCTGGCCCTTGTTGGCATGGGCAGCAAGGCCGGATATGCCTGCCCGTTGACGCAATACCTGATGGCCGATGCGCTTGGCCTAAGCGCTGTTCACGTCAACCGGGTTTTGCGGCAATTGCGCGAAGATGGGTTGGTCACATTCCGCGATGGTCATGTCACGTTCGACGATTATGACGGCTTGATTGAATTTACCGGGTTCGAACTGGACTATCTGGATGAGCCGAGGCCGCCTGTTGCTGACATGGCCGCATGGGGGCGGCGCCCTCAGATCCGGCCAAGCAGCATCACCACAGCCAAGACGATCAGAGCCGTGCCAAGCACACCGGTTGCGGCGTGACCATGTGGCAGGCCAGTAGGCATCTGTTAATCTTTTGATCGTAGACCGCGCCACCCGCCCGATCGACCGCTCTTTTGAGGTGTTAAAACGAGCGGATGCGTCGGCGCTGCGAATGGTTTTGTGACGTCCGAAATTCGGCGGCAACGGCAGTGTTCGCCGTCGTTCCTTTTTGACAAGGTGGCAGCGGGATTTTTGAACGATTGCTGTTTTGCAACCCTTCGGCACAAGATCTTCCCCCCGGGTTCATGCTTCGGTCCACGGTCGGCGCGGTGGCTACCAGCATGCGGCTGATCCAGTGTGGTAGTCAGAATTACCCATCTCATAAGCATGCTCGAAAGTCCGTTTGGCGACAGCCCTGACCACGGCATCTTCGGAGCCACGATCCTGTCGGGACCTCAAAAAGGCAGCAACTATGCAGCCTTCGATGG
Organism: Pseudorhodobacter sp.; assembly: GCA_047636855.1. Lineage (GTDB taxonomy): Bacteria > Pseudomonadota > Alphaproteobacteria > Rhodobacterales > Rhodobacteraceae > Pseudorhodobacter. Next base: position 8,320 of record JBLIGH010000081.1, on the reverse strand, counting down.
CTCGGGTTCTAGTGGCTGGCCAGTTCGTTGTCTTGTAACGCGGGATTGTCGGTCTGCTCAAACCGTCCAGCTGTCACACTGGATTCGCAAGATAAATCCCTTCACTCGATTTGCGCAGCAATGCCGTAGCGCTGCAAAGGTCTGGCGGGGTGAAAACCCGCGAATGAGGGCGTGTCGATCTGCACAGTGCTGATTTTTTTGGCGTATTGGCATTTTAGAATGCCAAACTTCCGAACCATTTGACGGAGCAATGTCAAGTCGATCCGCTACCGGGTTTGGACGTGGACTGGTCCGTCGCAAGGCAATTTTTGCATCAATGCGTCAGATCCGCTTTGGATAAAGGGTGATGCAATGCAGTCGTTCCGTTTTCGCTCTTGTCTGACCTGCGAAATCAAGGATGACACAATCGTGCAAAGCAGCGCGCGCTCGGCTTTGATCAAGGTCGGTCAGACCTCGGTTGGCACAGCGTCAATTCGGCATTTTCTGAGGCCTGTCTGCTACCAAAACATGCCTGATGTTTTTTGGCCGAATGACTTTTGAGTCTTGATGGTCTGGGATCGGCCCCCAGACCAACCGCTAACCTTGAGGGAGGACGCTAATATGAGAACTGCACTTAAACTGACAGCGACTTTTGCAACCCTACTGGCCTTGGGTTCGACGCCAGCGCTTGCGGAATACCCCGATCGCCCGGTCACGATCATCGTGCCATGGGGCGCGGGCGGTGGCACGGATACCATCATCCGCATCTTTTTGATCGGCTTCGAAGAGGCAATGGGGCAGCCGATCAATGTCGTGAACCGAACTGGTGGGTCGGGCGTTGTCGGTCATTCCGCCATCTCCAATTCCAAGCCGGATGGATACACGCTTGGGGCCTGCACGTCAGAGATCACGTATTTCGAAACGATCGGCCTTGCACCAATCACACCTGCAAGCTTTGATCTGATTTCGCGCCTTGCAGTGATACCGGCCGGTGTCACTGTCAAAGCCGGCAGCCCTTACAACAGCGTCCAAGAGTTGGTCGATGCCGCCAAGGCCGGCGGCATGTCGTCCTCGGGGTCTGGCTTGGGTGGCCCTTGGCACATGGCCGTTGCGGGTATGATGAAAGAGGCAGGCGGTGCTGTCGACACCATCCAGTTCATCCCCTCGCAAGGGGCGCGCGCCAGCTTTGCAGGACCTTGTCGCTGGTGGGATCACGATGTTCACCGGCTCGCCCGTCGAAGCCCGCGCGCTGGCTGATGCAGGGGAAGTCAAGATCCTTGGCATTATGTCCGACGAACGCTCGCCTGCGTTTCCGGATGTGCCAACGCTGAAAGAAAATGGCCTCGATTGGTCGATGGCCAACTGGTTCTCGCTTTGCGCGCCGAGCGGCCTGCCAGCTGATGTGAAAGCAAAAATCGAAGCGGCGGCTGAAAAAGCACATGCTGCTGTCGAGGTGCAAGAGGCCCTTGCGCAGCGTGGCATCACGCCGCTATTTGATGGCTCCGAAACGTTCACGGCCTTCGCGGCGGGGTTCTCTCAGGATGCTAAAGCACTGCTGACCGACCTCGGCTTGGCGAAATAAGGGAAAGCAGGGCGCTGGGCTTACTGGCTCGACGCCCTCAAGCATCATGGAATTCAATAATCGCATTATCGGCATCCTTGCAGTTTTGGGGGGGGATCGGCGTCGTGGTCGGGACACTCCACTTCCGCGAAATCCCTGGCATGCAATTTGGCTCTGCCTTTTTCCCACGCATCCTTGGCGCGGCGTTGATCCTAACCGGGTTGGCCTTGATTGGAACGGCTGCAAAGGGCACGCTTATCCGCCTGAGCGACATGGTGAAAGGCCGCGCTGGCTTGCAGGTTCTTGCGGTGCTTGTTGGCGTCGTGGCTTGGGTTTTGGTCTCGCCGCTTCTGGGGTTCATGGCAGCGACCGCCCTTCTGATCAGCTCACTAGCTTTGCTGGGGGGGGGGCCGTCCGCTGCCGTCTATCGGCACCGGCACCGGCATTGGCATCGCCATTTTCCTTTTTATCTTTTTTGGCAAGCTCTTGCGCGTGCCTTTACCCTTTGGGGTTTTCGAAGGATTGCTGTCATGACCGTTATCATGGAGGCCCTATCGCTCGTTGCCCAACCTGATGTGATCGTGACCATTATGGTCGCAAGTCCACTTGGCATTACGATCGGTGCGATTCATGGCCTGACTGCGGTGATGGGGGTGGCGCTTTTGGTCCCGATCACGTTCTTTATGGAACCGGTTCCGGCGATTGCTGGCATTGCTGCATTGGCCGCCATGGCGATTTTTTCAGGTGATATCCCCGGCGCGCTTTTGCGTATCCCGGGAACGCCGGCTTCGGCAGCTTATGTCGAAGACGCCCAAGCCATTTCCAAGGCGGGTCGCCCAGAATATGCACTCGGCCTTTCAATGGTATCAGCCTGTGTCGGGGGTGTGATTGGTGTCATTCTTTTGATGACAGCGGCACCGATCCTTGCGAAATTTGCGACGAAATTTTCATCGGTCGAGTATTTCTGGCTAGCGCTTTTGGGCCTCAGCTGTGCTGCGATCATTTCCACCGGATCCGCGCTTAAGGGCGCGCTGTCTTTGCTGTTCGGTCTTTGGGTCGCCACAATTGGAATTGATGCAGTGGCGGGCCATCCGCGCTTCACTTTTGGCTCGATCGAAATGATGGGCGGTGTCAGCTTTATTCCGGCGATGATTGGCATGTTCGCGCTGCCCGAGGTGCTGCGCAATAGCACCGCACGCGCCCTGCGGCAGGAGCCGCCAAAGAGGGGTCCGGTCTTTGTGGGCGTTGGCACGGCGATGCGCAGGCGCTGGCGCAACCTGCTGCGCGGTGGCCTGACTGGTGCCGTGATTGGGGCGCTGCCGGGTGCGGGTGCAGATATTGCGGCATGGGTCGCCTACGCGGTCGCCAAGTGCAGTTCGAAGACACCCGAAGCTTTCGGCAAGGGCCATGACGAAGGGCTTATCGAGGCGGGTGCTGCGAATAATGCGGCACTTGTCTTTGGCATCCCCGGTGACAGCATCACCGCCATCGTCATTGGCGTGCTGTATCTTAAAGGGCTAGTGCCCGGACCCATCATCTTTATCAATACACCCGAACTGGTCTATGCGATTTTCTTTGCCTTTCTGCTGGCCAACTTTCTGCTGATCCCGTTCGGCTGAGCCATCATCAAGCTGTCGCGCAACCTGCTGCGCCTTCGTCCTTGCTATGTCACGCCGGTGGTATTGGCTCGCTGCATCGTAGGCAGTTTTTCGATCAACAACACTGCCGCGGGCGTTTTGACGATGCTGGTCTTTGGCCTGATCGGTTGGTTGTTCGAGGAAAACGGCATACCGCTTGCACCCGCTATTTTGGGCATTGTCTTGGGTGGCATGCTTGAGTTCAACGTCGTCACCTCGATGCTGAAGTCAAAAGGCGACCTTTCGATATTTTTTTCACGGCCTGTGGCGGCGGTACTTGGGGTTGTTGTTATCGCGGTCTGGCTGATGCCTTTGATCAAATCAGCCCGACGCTTTAGGAAAGCAACACCATGAAGATCGTTGACGCCCATCATCACTTTTGGGACCCGGCCCCGAATTATCATCCTTGGCTTTGGGACGAACCAATGATCCCTTTTCGCTATGGCGATTACAGCTCGATCCGGGGCCGTTTTATGCCCGAAGACTATGACGCAGCCACCGCTGGCTGGGACGTGGTTGCCACGGTGACAATGGAAGGCGAATGGGACCCCGCTGACCCAACCGGCGAGGCGCTTGGATGCAGCGCCTTCAGGATGAAACCGGGCGGCCTGGCGCGCATGTAGCCCAGGCTTGGCTTGACCGTGACGATTTGGCCGACATCCTTAAGCTATATCAGCGCTTGTCTGTCGTACGCTCGGTCCGACACAAGCCACGTTCGAACCCGGCCCCCGGCGGCATGGCTGACCCAGCCTTTCGCGATGGGTTTCGCCGGCTCGCTGACCACGGGTTGCTTTTGGATTTGCAGACACCGTGGTGGCACCTGCACGAAGCCATCGAGATGGCAACGCACGCACCCGAGGTGAAGATCGTGTTGAACCATGCAGGGCTACCGTCAGATCGCTCGTCCGAGGGTCTGGACGGATGGCGCAAAGCGATGGTGGATTTCGCCGCCTTGCCGCAAGCCTATGTCAAGGTTTCAGGGATTGGCATACCCGACCGCGCCATGTTCGCCTCGAACTTCCCTGTCGATGGCCTGTGCGGGTCTTTCGAAACGATCTTTTCCGGTTTTGCGGAAGCCACTAAGGACAAATCCAAAAATGACCGCGAGCGCCTTTTTCGGAGAACGGCAGAACAGGTTTACGGGCTCGACCGATAGCGCCATGCGTAGACGCTTTTGGATTAGCTTGGCTTTCTTGACGCCGTGATCAAAGCGGACTTCGGCAAAACGGCGGTGCCCCCCGCTTTCGCGTTATATGCACCGCCTGCCGGGCAATGGATGCTGGTTTAAGATCGCATTGAAAGTGATGTTTGTTGAACCCGAAGGGCGCAATTGGGTCCTTCGCAACGATGTGCAACCTGCACCCATCTGACCGGTATCAGGGCCCAACACCCGCACCATGGCATCACAAAATCCGGGCGGAGGGGGCCCACCCATTCAATCAAAACCGGCACCTAACTTTGCCGCAAGCGCGGGTTCGGATGTTAAAAATCCGATTTGCATCGCATTAGGCCTTGCAGAGTTGCTTGACCAAACTGACCTAGTCAGTATGTTAATTCCGTTCACAGATTATCCATAGATTTACGTTTTACTTAGTCCAGAGATTTGTATCATGCCTCCAAAGTCAGACACTGCGGTCGTCAAAAAAGCCGTTGCCACCGCGTTTCAGCAAGCCCGTAGCAAACCCGTTGGGTTTGCCTATCTCATCGGCAAGGATGGCCCGGTGATGGAAGTGGATCCGCGCAAAAAGCCAGAAATACTTTGGGCGCAGGTGCGCAAACAAGGCGGGGGCAGCAAAGGGACGTATGGCATGATGAGCTTTGCCGGCGGGCAATTGAGGCTGCGCTGTGAAGAATCGCCGCCCGGTGCGTTGACCAAAAGCTTCAAGGATTTTTTATCCAGCATCGGACAAAGCGTTCGGTTTGATTTTCTGGAACCCGGTGCCGCAGATCCCGCGAACGAGAATTCTGCCGAAGCGTCGACAGAGGTGGCGCCAGACCAAGCCGACCCAAATACCACGGACCCGGACGAAGACGAAGACACCACCTCAAGCGAGGCTGATCTGGGCGAATTGTTCCAAAGGGCCCGAAAACGCCCGATGAACACAGCTTGGCTGATCGGGAAAGAGGGGCTCGTGTTACGTGCCGATCTGCGCAAACCGATTGATGTGATGAGCCGCCAAGCCATGGCTGCGGGTGCGCAACCGCGTGGGGCGCTTGGCGTTCTGACGGTCAGCGGCAAGGTCATCACCGTGTCTTGCGAAGAGGCCCCGCCCGGCTCTTTTCCGCAACAGGCGAAAAAATGGCTGACGGCGCTGGGCCATGCCTTCAAGGTTCGCATCGAATTGCCAGGCGGCGAGGTTCTGGAAAGCGAAGAGGACGACGACAGCGCCGATGCGGTCGCGAAAGCGCCGTCGCTTGAAGAGCGGCTATTGCGGGCGTCGATCGATCTGGATGCGGCCAAATCCGTGCTTGACGCCAAGCAACATGCCGGGCTTGCCGGGCTGATGAAAGTGGCCGAAAACATGAAGGAGACTGACCCTGCGAAGGCGATCAAGGCGCTGAATGTGCTGGAAGGTCGGCTGGCAAACCTAGACTTGCCCGCAGCACCAATTGCTGCGGCAAAGGCCAGCGCAGGGGCCGAAACCGATGACCCAGCGCCGCCGCAACTGGACCCCGTCAGCCGGATCATTGAAAGCGTCAGCCCCGAGCGCAAGGCAGCCGTTGACAGCTTTTTGAAAGAGTTCGGCGAATTTGAAAACGCCTGGCAGCTTTATGATGATGAGGGCGGGAAATATGTCTCGCAGGCGCTTTTAGGCAACAACGGTAAGCTAGGTGCGCTCACCGAGGCCGAGCAGGTCTATCTGGCGCGCGAAGCCGCCGGAATGTGGCGCCACGCTGGCAGCACAGAGAATATCGCAGAGGCGATTAGCGGCGTTGGCGATGACGCCAGCGCAAAACGCGCCCTGGCGCTGGGCTTCTCCAGCTACACAGCTGATAATGAACGGTACTTTGAAACCGGCGGCGCGATTATGCAAAGCCCTGATGGGGCAAAAGCCGCATATCTGATGATGCAGCGGGCGGTGGATTTGGACCCAGCTGCGGTGATCGAGGCCTTCGACGGCGTCGAAGGGCGGCTTGGCCGTATCGCAGCCGGGGTCGATGGCGACTGGCTGTCGCGCCAGCGTCAAAAGGGGCTGTTGGATGTGGTCGGGGCCGGCGAGGTTGATCCGCAAAAAGCCGACCTAATGACGACCGCGATTTACCTCGGCACCACCGAACAAGACATGCAAAACCGCACCTACCCCGCCGCTTTGGCGAAGGCGCTGGGGCGTGTCGTGGGTGGCGATGATCCAGAGGCTGCAGGCGAGAAACTAGCGGCGATTTTTGCTAAAAGCGGCGCGCGCGAGATGATGTTTGGTGACATGATCACGCCAGAGCTGCGCAACTGGGCGCTGGCTCAAGCCGCCAATAACCCCGATTTCACCGCCGAGACGCTGGCAGATGGCTGGGAAAGCGATGTCGCCGCACAAGCTGCCGCCGGGCCCATTGTTGAAAAATATGCCGCGCGCGGGCTAGCGCCTTTTGCCCTGCGAACCAGCGGCCCAACGGGGGCGCTGCATAACTCGCTTGGTCAAGCATTGGGCATCGCACCCTCCAATCTGCCACCACAGGATGAGACCGCCGAGGCGCGTGCCGCACGCGAGGCTGCGGGGCTGGACCACGACTATTACGCGGACAACGCGCGTATCCAAAAGATTTCGGCCTTGATTGCCACGCAAGGCGGCGACCCGGCGCAGATGACCGTGCTGCCCATCGTTGTGACCTCGAACGAATTCGGCGTTGCCAGCTTCTCGGTCTTCCGGTTGGAGCGGCCAGAAGGCCCGCGCTTCGTCGATGATATGGGCAACAAATATGACAGTGTTGCGAAGTGGCTAGAGCTGAACCAACTGCCACCCGGCAAGATGACCTATCCCGAAGCTTTGGTGCTGGGTGCGGGTCTGGTGACGCAAAACACGCCCTGCGTTTTGGACAGTCTTGGCGAATGGATTGGCGTTGTCGGCGACGGTGTTGCACTGGCTGCGGGGATCACGGTCGGGGTCATTGCGATTGCCGGCTCGGGCGGGCTTGCGACGCCGCTGGTTGTGGCCGGCGCTGGTGCCGCCACCTGGCAAGTGGCGCGCGCTGGGGACCGGATGTATGATGATCAACAGCGCGGCAAGGATCTGACCGACCTTAGCGACCCATCGGTTCGGGGCAACTGGCTGGAGGCCGGGGCCGGGGTCTTGTCGGTCGGTGCGATGGGGGCTGCGGTGCGCACGGCCCGCTTGGTGCAAAGCGGCGCGAAGGTCACCCAAGTGGCCGCACGGACCACAGCCGGGTTGCAGATCGCATCCGATGCTGCAGATACGATGGCGATGGGCGATCAGGCGCATATGATGGCCAACAACTGGGACCGGATGAGCAGTGGCGACAAGGCGATGGGTCTGTTGAATATCGCCTTTTGGGGTGGCATGGGGGCTGCCAGTACCAAAGCCGGCGGTGCCTTGCTGCAAGACGGTCTTGGCTTTACGCGGCTGCGCAATCAGGCCGAGTTCGGCACACCTTACCGGGTCGAGCAACACCCCGACCTGCACGACGGTCAAATCCGCACCGCATATGATCTTGACGATGCGGGGCGCCCGGCCAATCTTCGGATCGAAACCGGGGGGGGTGCCATCGACCCTGCGATTTTGGCGCTGCATGCCAACACCGGGCGCCAGATAGAGGCCTCGACGGGTCTGACCGCACGGTTGGCCGAAATGCTCGGCGCCAATCCAAACCCACCCGCAGGCTCTCAGGGGTGGGAAGCCAAGCTGGAAATCGAGAAGATCGGCGCGGAAAATGCGCAGATACAACAGAGGTTAGAGAGCAGAGGCACAGACCTGACCCCGCTGGAGGCCGAGGCCCTGTTTCGCCGGCAGCAAGAACTGGCCGATGCGACCGACTACCAGCTTGCCCGATTGCAAGAGGCCCATGCTCAAGGCGAAGGCTGGATTGCCGCCCCCAGCGAAGGCCACCAGCAGGCCGAGGGTCTGGGTTGGCCCTCGGGCGATAAGCTACCCGAAGGGCATCACTGGGTCGGAAACCCAAACGGAGAACCGAC